>DASXQC010000933.1:0-1739 GCA_036493235.1 Reyranella sp. | reverse complement strand
TGCTTGTCGTGCCGGAAGTCGGTCCAGATGCGGGCCATCTCGGCGCGCATCTCCGTGTTGAGCGCATTGAGGCGCTCGGGACGGTTCATGCGCACGACGAGCACTTGCCCGTGACGCTCGGTTTCCACCACGGCCATGACGTCTCTCCTTTACTCGGCGGCTTGCTGCTGCAGCAGGTCGTAGGTCCGCTTCTGATAAGCGACCATGTAGTCGGTGTAAAAGGTCGTTTCGTATTTCGGCGGCTTGTCCGGCCCGACGGTGGTCGGCACCGCCGCGATCGGCCAGTCGATCCGGGCGTCGCAGAAGAAGGCCAGGGCGTAGCGCTCGCCGCCGCTGCGGTTGATCGCGCGATGCGGCGTCGCCAGGAACCGATCGTTGGTCCAGCGCAGCAGGAGCTGGCCGCCATTGACCACGAAGGCGTCGGCGATCGCCGGCGCGTCGAGCCAGGTGCCGTCCAGCTTGCGGATGGCGAGGCCCGGCACTTCGTTGGGCGCCAGCACTGTCAGGAAGCTGGTATCGGTGTGCGGCGCGATGCCGAAATCGTCGTTCGCCGATGGCTCCTGCGGCGGGTAGTGCGTCATGCGGAGCTTGTACTGCAGGTCCACGAACGCCGCGTCGAACCACTGCGGCGGCAGGTCGAGCGCCACGGCGTAGACGCGGACCAGCTTCTGCACCAGCGCTTCGAGGGCATCGCAGTAGCCCATCACGGTTTCGCGGAACCCGGGCAGGACCGGCCACTGGTTGGCGCTGCGGAAGCGCTTGTCGGCGACGACGTCGGGGTGATCGAGGCCGAGATCGCGGGCGACGAAGAAGGCCTCGTTCAGGTTGGGCCGTGTCACCGCCTGCACGACGGACGTCCGCAGCGTGTCGCCCTTCATCGGCAGGTAGCCGACATTGTGCTTGTCGATGCGGATCTTCGTCTTTTCGGAGAGCGGCAGGGCATGGAAGCGGGCCGCCGCATCGTAGATGGCGCGAGTCTGCCCGCGCGGGATGCCGTGATTGACGATGTAGTAGAAGCCGATCTCGGTCAGCGCGTGGCGCAGCTGGCGAGCGGCTTCCTGCAATGCGCCGGGCTCGCCCGCGAGATAGGGGCCGAGATCGATGATGGGGATGGTGTCCCGCACGGACATGCTGAACAATACCGCCGCGCTGGAGGAAACAACAATGCTGACCCGCCGTGCTGCTGCGAAATCGCTGGTTTTGGCCGCGCCGTTCCTCAGCGCGAGTGCGTACGCCGCCACCGGCAAGGCGCCCGGCGCCGACTGGGAGAAGGCCACGCCGCGGGCGGTGGGGTTCAAGGCCGACGATTTCGATGCGCTGTCGCTGCAGCTCTGCACCCTGCCGACGACCGCCTTCATGGTCGTGAGCGGCGGCAAGCAGATCTACAGCTACGGCGATCTGGCGCAGTCCTGCTACCTCGCCTCGGCGCGCAAGAGCATCCTGTCGATGCTCTACGGCAAGTATGTTCTCAACGGCACGATCGACCTCGACAAGACGATGGCCGACCTTGGCATCGACGAGGTCGACGGCCTGCTGCCGATCGAGAAGACCGCGAAGGTGCGCGACCTCCTGATCGCGAGCTCGGGCGTCTATCATCCGGCCGGCAGCCCGGGCGACGATCCCAACAGCCCGCCGCGCGGCTCCAAGCAGCCGGGCACGTTCTTCCACTACAACAACTGGGACTTCAACGTGCTGGGCGCGATCTTCGAGAAGACGACCGGCAAGAAGATCTTCGCCGC
>DASXQC010000932.1:0-2440 GCA_036493235.1 Reyranella sp. | reverse complement strand
GACGTGCCGGCGGTCGACGCCATCATGCTGGCGGGCTTCGACGACAAGTCGAACGAGCTCGGCTCGAAAGGCGCCGGCGAGCTCGGCATCTGCGGCGCCGGCGCCGCCGTCGCCAACGCGATCTACAATGCCTGCGGCGTGCGGATACGCGACTACCCGATCACGCCTGACAAGGTCCTGAACGGCCTGATGCGGCCGGCGAACCTCGCGCAGCAGCGCTAAACCCTGGGGATAAGCCGTCGCGCGCGAGTCTCGTCATGGGCAATGGGTCGGGTTTCGAGGCCTGATTCCCGGGCCGAAAAAGCGGAGCCATTGCCTTTAATAGGTGTTGCGCGCGATCTGGTGCACTGTCGTGCCCTTGGCGAGGCGCGCTGCAACATGCGCTTTTTCAACGAAAGCGGTAGGGAGAGGGTGCGGGCAGAGTGGCAGGAACGGTGGAAAGCGCTGGCCCAGCTGCAACGGATCACTGCCACGACACGTGGCAGTTGCTGGCAGTCTGGCAGGTGCTAACGCAGTGCCGCAACGACCCGGGTCTGCGAGCGCACGCGCGATGCGAATGGCCCCCAGCCACGCATCGTCGTGAACTCCTTCGTCTCGACGGCGGCCGGCGAGTCCAGTTCGTAGACTGTCGTCCAGAGCGTGGTGCGGTGGCGCCGGCGCTCGCCGCGGTCGCTTTCGGCGATCTCGCCGACCGAACGATAGCGCCGACCCGACAGCACGCCGGGACAGGCGAGCGCATCGGGCAGATGGACTTCGTCGTACCAGCGACTCCACTCCGCTTCGACGTCGCAGTCGACTTCAGCGGTAACGATCAGCAAACAGTTCGGCAGGCTCATCGGCATTCCTCTTGCACGCAGCTTCGTGGCGCGATGGAATGCCCTTCGACAAGTTTGTTCAAGGGGAGACGCTGATGCGCATGATGGTTTGGTCGGCCGTGGCCGCTTTCGCGCTGATCGGCGCGGGCATTGCCGATGCCCAGCAGGCCGAGACACCGCGCAAAGGCGGCGTCATCCGCATGACTGCGCCCTATGCCGCGAGCTTCGGCAGCCTCGATCCGCAAGCCACCCCGCGCGCGCAGGACGACATCGTCAACAAGGCGATCCACCGCACGCTCTATAACTGGGATACCGCCAACGCCAAGCTGGTGCTCGAGCTCGCCAAGTCGGTCTCGGTGTCCGACGACGGGCTGGTCTATACCTACAAGCTGCGCGACGACGCCTACTTTCACAATGGCCGCAAGATGACGGCCGACGACATCATCTATTCCTACACGCGCATCATGGATGGCAAGAAGGGCTATCCCGGCGCGCGCTACATCCGACTGATCAAGGGTGCGACCGAGGTCGAGAAGGGCCAGGCCAAGGAGATCTCCGGCCTGAAGAAGATCGACGACTACACGCTCGAGATGACCATCACCGACCGCGTCGATCCGGGCTACTACCTGTTCTCCGGCAGCACCGCGATCCTGCCCAAGGAAGAAGCCGAGAAGCCCGATTTCGCCTCGCACCCGGTCGGTCTCGGCCCGTTCAAGTTCAAGGAGCACATCCCGGGCAGCCGCGTCGTGATGGAGCGCTTCGACAAGTTCTACAAGCCCGGCAAGCCCTACGCCGACCGGCTGGAAGTGCTGATCATGGCCGAGGCCGCTGCGCGCGACGTCGCCTTCCGCAACAAGGAGATCGACACCTCGATCCTCGGTCCCGCGCAGTACGTCGCCTATCGCGCCGACCCGCAGCTCTCCAAGGGCATCCTCGAGGTCGCCGAGATGTTCACGCGCTCGATCCAGTTCAACCTGGCCGACGGCGGCGCCAAGCCGTTCAAGGACAAGCGGGTGCGCCAGGCGTTCAACTACGCAATCGACGCCGACCTGATCATCAAGCGGCTGGTCAAGGACAAGGCCTACCGTGCGGTGAGCTGGCTGCCGCCCTCATCGGCCTCGTTCGACAAGACAGTGAAGCCCTACGCCTTCGATCCGGAGAAGGCCAAGAAGCTGCTGGCCGACGCGGGCTATCCCAACGGCTTCGAGTTCGAGCTGACGACCAGCCAGAACGAGAGCTGGGGCATGCCGATCGTCGAGGCGATCATGCCGATGCTGGCCAAGGTCGGCATCAAGCTGAAGCCCAAGCTGGTCGAGGTGACGGTGCTGACCGAGATCGCCATGAAGGGCGAGCATCAGGCCTATATCGGCTCGAGCCTGACCGGCCCCGATTCGCTGGCGACGCTGCGCTGCTACTACTCCAAGACGCCGCGCACGGCCTGCAACTACACCAGCTTCAGCAATCCCGAGTTCGACAAGCTGCTCGACGAGGCCGGCCAGACCGGCGACATGGCCAAGCGCACCGACCTGCTGAAGCAGGCCAACAACGTGCTCTACGACGAGGCGCCGGTGTGGTTCTTCAACTACAACAAGGCGGTGCTGGCGCATCAGCCGTGGATCCACGGC
>DASXQC010000931.1:0-7852 GCA_036493235.1 Reyranella sp. | reverse complement strand
GCCCGGCCGTCGGCCAGCTTGAGGTAGGCGGAGACCGGCGTCTCGAGGTCGGCGACCAGCTTGGTCCAGACGAGCTGCGGCTTGCCCCCGTCGTACGCGTGGGCGAAGGCGTCGAACTCGGGCGAGACGGTCATGTCTATTGCTGTTGCTGCTGCGACTGGAAGGCGGCGGTGAACGCTCCCTCGTCCACTGACACACCGTACTTGGTGCGCAGCGCGGCCAGGAACTGGGTCACGAGGTCGTTGCCGACCATGCCGTCGAGCTGCTTGCCGAAGCGCTCGAGCGTGTCCTTTTCCTTGGCGAGGTCGGCAGGCTGGATCTCCTTGGTCCGAACGATGACGTTGCCGTCGGCGCTGCGCACCGACGCGACCTTGCCCACCGGCATCTTGAACAGCTGCTGCGTTGCCGGCTGGGTGAGGTAGTTGCCGGTGTCGGCGTCGTAGCGTGTCACGGCCTTGGTGGTGCGCAGCTCGAGGCTCAGCTCCTTGGCGATCGCGGCGAGGTCACCGCCGGCACTGGCCTTGTCGACCGCATCCTTGACCTTGGCGTCGGCGCGCTTGCGGCGCTCTTCAGCCTGCCAGGCCTCGGTCACCTTGGCCTCGACCTCGGACAGGGCAGGGATGCGCGCCGGCGTGACGCGGTCGACATGGACGACGAAGTCCTCGCCCTTGGGCGTCTCCAGCAACTGGCTCTCGTTGCCCTCGCGCGTGGCGAAGGCAGCCTGCACGATCTCGGCCGAGGCCGGGCCGATCAGGACCTGCTTGCCCGAGGCGTCCTGGCCACGCGCGTCAACGTTCTCGATCGTGTGGACCTTGACGTTGAGCTCCTGCGCCGAGGCGACCATCGACTGGGTCTTGCTGAGCGAGCGGTCGAAGTCGGTCACCAGTTTGACCAGAATGTCGGGCGCCTGCTGCGCCTTGAGGTCGGCTTCGAGCTTGTCCTTGACCTCCTCGAACGGCGTCACCTTGCCGGTCTCGATCTTGTTGACGCGCACGACGTGCCAGCCGAGCGGCGACTTGATCGGCGTCGGCACGATGCCTTCGGGTGCGGCGAAGATGCCGTCGGCCAGCGGGCCGGCCGGCAGGTCCTTCTTCAGCACCGAGCCGAGCTTGATCACGCCGTCGGTCTTGCCGGTCACTTCCTTGGTGGCGTCCTCCAGCGATTTGCCGCCCTTCACCAGCTCGATGATCTTCTTGGCCTGATCCTCGCTGTCGGCTGTCGCCTGGTCGACGTCGCGCTTCTCGGGCGTGCCGAACTCGGCCTTGCGGGCGTCGTACTCCTGCTTCACCTGATCCGGCGTGACCGTGACCTGGTCCTTCACGTCGTCGACCGTCAGCAGCACGTAGGAGAAGGCACGGAACTCGGGAATCTGGAACTTCGCCTTGTTGGCGTCGAAGTAGGCGTTGAGCTGCTCGGCGGTCGGCTTCGGAACATCGGTCACGATCGAGTCCGGCACATAGATCGTCTCGGCGACCCGCTTCTCGCTCTCCATCTTGAAGATGTCGTCGCGCAGGCTGGTCGGTCCCAGGCCCTCGGTGCGGATCGCGCCGAACAGCTGGGACGAGGCGATCTGGCGGCGGATATCGGCGACGTAAGCAGCCTCGCTGATGCGCGCGTTCTGCAGCAGCCCGTGATACTTGTTGGGGTCGAAGTCGCCGGTCGGGCCTGCGAATGCCGGATTGTGGGCGATCACCCCCTGGATCTCGCCGGTGCCGACGACCAGCCCGTACTTCTCGATCGCATTGTCGATCACCGCGCGCTGCAGGACGTCCTCGAGGGCGCGCAAGTGCAGGCCATAGCGCAGCGCCTGGTCGGGCTCCGGCCGCTGGCCGGTCTGCCGCTGAATCTGGTCGAGCTGCCGGTTGAAGCGGTCCTTGACCTCCTCGATCGAGACCGAGGTGCCGCCCAGCCAGCCATAAACCGGGATATGGGTGCCGCCGACATGCGCTACTTCGTTGCTGTGACCGCCGGTCCGCAGCATGTCGCCGATGCCCCACAGCCCGAAGCTGATGATCAGCATGCTCATCAGGATGGCGCCGATGATGTAACCAGCGATCTTGCGGAATCTGTTCACGGGTGCGCTTTGCGGAAGGGGGGGGCGAACGACGGGGCGCATGCCTACCACCGGCCCCCCTTGCAGGCAACGTTTCCGGCCCTTAGACACCCGGACTGCACAATATGAGGTAGCCATGGCCCGCACCCGCCGTCCGCTGATCGCTGGCAACTGGAAGATGAACGGCCTGAAGGCCGATGCGTTGGCCCTGGCAAAGGGTGTTGCCGACGGCGTGAAGCAGGCCGGATGGACTGACCGCGAGGTGCTGGTCTGCCCGCCCGCCACCCTGGTGATGGCGATCGCCGAGGCCGTGAAGGGCAGCGGCGTGCTGGTGGGCGGCGAGGACTGCCACGCCAAGGCGAATGGCGCCCATACCGGCGACATCTCCGCCGAGATGCTGCGCGACGCCGGCGCCAGCCACGTGATCGTCGGCCATTCGGAGCGTCGCACCGACCATGGCGAGACCGACGCCGTCGTGCGGGCCAAGGCTGAAGCCGCCTGGCGCGCCGGGCTACTGCCGATCGTCTGCATCGGTGAGACGCTGGCCGAGCGCGAGGACGGCCGGATGCTCGGCGTGCTCGAGACCCAGCTCCAAGGCAGCGTGCCCTCTGGCGCGACTGCGGCAAAGTTGGTCGTGGCCTACGAGCCGGTCTGGGCGATCGGCACCGGCAAGACCCCGACCACGGCAGAGGTGGCCGCAGCTCACGCGCATATTCGCAAGGTGCTGGAGGGGCTGGTGGCCGATGCCGACGCGCTGCGGTTGCTCTATGGCGGCTCGATGAAAGGCAGCAACGCGGCCGAGCTTCTGGCGGCGGGCGACGTCGACGGCGGCCTGATCGGCGGGGCGAGCCTGAAGGCCGATGAATTTTTGGCTATCGCCAAGGCGGCCTAAAGGGGTTAGAAGCGCGCGCGAAAATGGACAGCGTAAAAGCCTTCTTGCACGATTGGCGCCTGGTGCTGCTGATCATCCATGTCGGTGTCACGGCCGCCATGATCGTCGTCATCCTGCTTCAGCGCAGTGAAGGCGGCGGTCTCGGCATGGGCCGTACCGATGCGCTGTTCTCCGTGCGCGGCCAGGCCAACGTGCTGTCCCGCGCTACCGCGATCTTCGCCGGCCTGTTCTTCTTCTTGAGCCTGCTGATGGCCTGGAGCGTCGGCGAGCCCGGACAGCGCGCGTCGCGCTCGATCATGGACAACGTGCATAACGCGCCGGTCCCGACCGCTCCCGCGCCGGGTGGCGGCGCTGCGGCGCCGGGTGCGGCTGCGCCAGGCACAGGGGCCCCGACGATCCCGTCGGTGCCCTCCGCCCCGACCCGCTAGGAACAAGACGGATGACCGACCGTTCCCACCGCCGAAGCTCCTCCGGCGGGAGGATATCCCCATGGCCGCGCTCAACCAGATTTAGTAGGCTGTAACTCCATGGCGCGCTTTATTTTCATAACGGGCGGCGTGGTCTCCTCGCTAGGCAAGGGTCTTTCATCGGCGGCGCTCGGTGCGCTGCTGCAGGCACGCGGTTTTCGCGTGCGTCTGCGCAAGCTCGATCCTTATCTGAATGTCGATCCGGGCACGATGAGCCCGTACCAGCACGGCGAGGTCTTCGTGACCGACGACGGGGCGGAGACCGACCTCGACCTCGGACACTACGAGCGTTTCACCGGCGTCGACGCCCGGCAAACCGACAACATCACGACTGGCCGGATCTATTCGAGCGTGATTGCCCGCGAGCGCCGCGGCGAATATCTCGGCGCCACGGTGCAGGTGATTCCCCACGTCACCGACGCCATCAAGGAATTCGTCCTGGCCGACACCGACAACGAGGACTTCGTCCTGGTTGAGGTGGGTGGCACGGTCGGCGACATCGAAAGCACGCCGTTCCTCGAAGCGATCCGCCAGATCGGCAACGAGCTGGGCCGCGAGCGTACGATGTACGTGCACCTGACCCTGCTGCCGTGGGTACCGACCGCCGGCGAGCTCAAGACCAAGCCGACCCAGCATTCGGTCAAGGAACTGCTGAGCGTCGGAATCCAGCCCGACCTGCTGGTCTGCCGATCGGGCGACAAGGAAATCCCGGCCAACGAGCGGCGCAAGATCGCCCTGTTCTGCAACGTGAAGCCGGAGCGGGTGGTCGAGGCGCGCGACGTCGACACCATCTACCAGGTGCCGATCGCCTACCACGACCAGGGTTTCGACCGCGAAGTCTGCAAGTATTTCGGCCTGACCGACAAGGAGCCCAACCTCGACCGCTGGCGCGGCGTGGTGCGCTCGGTGCGCGAGCCCGAGGGCAAGGTCACGATCGCCGTGGTCGGCAAGTACACGGTGCTGCTCGACGCCTACAAGTCGCTCTCAGAGGCGCTGACCCACGGCGGCTTCGGCTCGAACGTGAAGGTCGGGTTGGAGTGGATGGACTCCGAGATCTTCGAGCGCGACGACGCGGTCAGCCATCTCGAGAACGTGCACGGCATCCTGGTGCCAGGCGGCTTCGGCGAGCGCGGCACCGAGGGCAAGATCCACGCGGTCAAATTCGCTCGCGAGCGCAAGGTGCCGTTCTTCGGCATCTGCTTCGGCATGCAGATGGCAGTGATCGAGGCGGCGCGGAACCTGCTGGGCATCGAGGAGGCCTCGTCGAGCGAGTTCGGCCCGACCGATCATGCCGTGGTCGGCCTGATGACCGAGTGGATCAAGGGCAACCAACTCGAGAAGCGCGCGGCCAACGGTGACCTCGGCGGCACGATGCGGCTCGGCGCCTATCCGGCGCATCTGCGGCCGGGCACCAAAGTGCACGAGATCTACGGCCAGGACGTGATCAGCGAGCGCCATCGCCATCGCTACGAGGTCAACGTCAACTACAAGGACCGGCTGGAGCAGGTGGGTTTGCGATTCTCGGGCATGTCTCCCGACGGCATCCTGCCGGAGATCGTCGAGATTCCCGACCATCCGTGGTTCATCGGCGTGCAGTACCACCCCGAGCTGAAGTCGCGGCCCTTCGCACCGCATCCGCTCTTCAGCTCGTTCATTGGCGCCGCGAAGGCGCAAAGCCGCCTGGTCTAACGGTTGTTTGACGAAAGGAACCCTTTCGGGGTCCTATTTCAGACAAGTTCTTCGGCTGGATTGTGCCTATGAGCCGAAAAGTCCTTTTCATCGCCGTGGGTCTCATCATGGGGGGCCTGATGACCCTGGCGGCTGGCGCGTGGGCGCAAACCTACGGCAAGGCCGAGCGTCGCGATCCGGTCTTCCTACGCTTTCCCGAGATGGCGCAGCGCTTCTGGGTGAACACCGAGACGATGGCGGCCAGCCACAAGGCGGTCGCCGTGCCGATGCCCAAGCAGTGCTCGTTCCTCTACGCCGACACCTATACCCGCAACCAGATGAGCCAGAGCGAAGTGCAGCAGATGGCGCTCAGCAACTGCAACGCCAAGCTCAACCAGCTCGGGCCGCTCGGGGAGAACTACGGCGTCCAGTGCCACTGCCAGGTGATCATCAGCGACGGCGCCTATCAGGTGCCGCGAGAAGCCCTGCCGGACCAGGCCTACGGCCCGACCTCGATCTTCTATCGCGACGGTCAGGGCAACGTTGCCCGCCTCAACGGCATGGCGAACTACGGCGCGCTGATCGGGCGCGATCGGTCGGTGACCTTCTCGGTCGATAATTCGCGCGCCGAGCCAGTGTGCGAGGGCACCTTCACCAACGATGGCCCGAGCAACGGCCGCTTCTCGCTCAGCTGCTTCAACGGCAAGTTCTCCGGCAACGGCACCTACGAGAGCCGCACCGGCAGCCCGAACGACCACATCATCGCCCGCGGCCAGACGCAGCGCGGCCAGCCGATCGTCCTCGTGATCGGCCTGCCGGCGCAGCTTGCCGCCAACATGTACGGCGGGCTCTGAGATGCGCTGGCTGCTTGGCCTGATCGTCCTGACCGTACCGTCGCTCGCCGTTGCCCAGAGCGCGGGCCAAGTCGAAAGCTGCTTCCAGAACCCGAATTCCTGCACGTGGGAGAACGGCGTGCCGACGCCGCGCGCTCACGCGCCGGCTCCGCCGTCCGCACCGGTTGCCAGCGCCGCGCCGCGCGGGCCGGACTACACGACGGTGCTGAACAGTCCCGAGCCCGATCGGCGCAAGCTCCAGGAATCGCTTCGCACGCTCGACAAGTACAACGGCCCGATCGACGGCAACCTGTCGTCCGAAGCCACCGTGAAGGGCATCGCCACGTGGCAGAAGGGCCATGGCTACCCGCAGAGTGGCAAGCTGACGCCGACCGAGGCGGCAGCGCTGAACAACGAGGCATCCCGCGCACCGATCAAGCGGCTCGATCCCAAGTTGGAGGCGGCTGCGGCCCCTCCGGCGCCGCCGTCGAACGCCGACCGGCTGAAGGAGCTGCAGGCCCGGCTCGCCGAGCGCCGCAAGGCCGCCGAGCCCAAGGCCAATGCGGCGACCGAAGCGCTGGTCAAGGATCTCAAGGCGTATGTCGCGGCTGACGGCAAGGGCGCGGTGGGCGATCAGTTCGCAGGCTTCGCGAAATGGTATGCCGACACCAAGTCGGCGGGCCGCACCGTCGGCGACATCAAGCCGGCGGTCGAAGACTACGGAGATGCCAAGGCTGGCGCCGCGGCGACCGCCGAGGTGACCTTCGACACCAAGCAGGGCGACAGCGCCGCCAAGGAATGCCTGATGTTCGCCTGGATCGAAGGCAGCCCCCGCAAGGTCCCGCAGGCCTTTTCCTGCGACGATGTCGCGGGTGTCGAGAAGTGGAAGACCGACCAGGCGCTCAAGTCGGCCTGGCGCTAGCGCAGCCTCAAAGACTCATCGGACCGCGCCACTCCAGTGGTGCTCATGATTTTTGAGCGCAACTGGAGTTGCGCGGTCCCATGAGCTAGAGAGCGGGCTTTCCTCCTCATGTGAATGGGGAGGAACGCATGAACGGAGAGTCCCATGAGCGCCATTGTCGAAATCCGCGCCCGCGAAATCCTCGATAGCCGCGGCAATCCCACGGTGGAGTGCGAAGTCGAGCTGGAGAGTGGCGCCATGGGCCGCGCCGCGGTGCCGTCCGGCGCCTCGACGGGCGCGCACGAGGCGGTCGAATTGCGCGACGGCGACAAGAAGCGCTACGGGGGCAAGGGCGTGCTGAAGGCGGTCGGCGCGGTAAACGGCGAGGTGATGGACCTGATGTCCGGCCTCGAATCGACCGACCAGATCAAGATCGACCGCGCGCTGATCGAACTGGACGGCACACCCAACAAGGGCCGGATCGGCGCCAATGCGATCCTCGGCGTCTCGCTCGCCGTCGCCAAGGCATCGGCGGCCGAGTGCGGCCTGCCGCTCTACCGCTATGTCGGCGGCAGCCAGGCCTCGCTGCTGCCGGTGCCGATGATGAACATCATCAACGGCGGTGCGCATGCGGACAATCCGATCGACATCCAGGAATTCATGATCATGCCGGTCGGCGCCGACCGCTTCTCCGAGGCGCTGCGCATGGGCTCGGAAGTGTTCCACGCGTTGCGCGGCCAGTTGCACGACGCGGGCCACAACACCAACGTCGGCGACGAGGGCGGCTTCGCGCCTAACCTCGCGACCGCCGACGAGGCGCTCTCCTTCATCATGAAGTCGATCGAGAAGGCGGGTTACCGACCCGGCGAGGACGTGATGCTGGCGCTCGATCCGGCGTCGACCGAGTTCTTCAAGAAGGGCAAGTACGAGCTGGAAGGCGAGGGCAAGTCGCTCGATCAGGCCGGCATGGTCGACTACTACGCGGCCCTCGTCGCCAAGTACCCGATCGTGTCGATCGAGGACGGCATGGCCGAGGAT
>DASXQC010000930.1:0-2292 GCA_036493235.1 Reyranella sp. | reverse complement strand
ATGACGCCGGACGGCTACTACCGCACCAGCGACGTGTTCCGTCGAGACGAGAACGGCTTCTTCTATTTCGTCGGCCGGGTCGACGACATGTTCGTGTGCGGCGGCGAGAACATCTATCCCGGCGAGGTCGAGAAGATGCTGGAACGTCACCCGGCTATCCACCAAGCCGCGGTCATCCCGGTGCCGGACGAGCTCAAGGGCCACAAGCCGATCGCCTTCGTGGTGCGCGCCAATGGCGCGGCGCTCGACGAAAAGGCGGTGAAGGACTTCGCGCTGGCCAATGCGCCGGCCTACCAGCATCCGCGCCGCGTGTTCTTCGTCGACGAGATGCCGCTCGCCGGCACCAACAAGATCGACAAGCGCGTGCTGGCGAAACAAATTCCCGAAGGAATGGAGATCTAGCAATGAGAGCAGCCGTCGTTCGTGCCCATGGCGGGCCCGAAGCGCTCGCCTTCGAGAAGGACTTTCCCGATCCCACGCCCGGCGAGGGCGACGTGATCGTCGCGGTGAAGGCCGCCTCGCTGAACTACCACGACGTCTTCACGCGCCGCGGCATGCCCGGCATCAAGGTGCCGATGCCGGCCATCATGGGCCTCGACGTTGCCGGCGAGATCGCCGAGATCGGCCCGGGTGTGACCGGCTGGAAGAAGGGCGACCGCGTGCTGGTCGATCCGATCAACCGCGTCGAAGGCGGCCTGATGGGCGAGACGGTGCATGGCGGACTGGCCGAGCTGTGCCGTGCCCGCGCGCACCAGCTGGTGAAAATCCCCGATGGCGCGTCGTTCGCCGATGCAGCGGCACTGCCGGTCGCCTACGGCACCGCGCTGCGCATGATGGTCACCAACGGCCATGTCGCGAAGGGCGAGAAGGTGCTGATCCTGGGCGCCTCCGGTGGCGTCGGCGTGTGCTGCCTGCAGCTCGCCAAGCTCGCAGGCGCCGAGGTCGTCGCCTGCGCCGGGACAGATGCGAAGGCCAAGCGCCTGATGGAGCTCGGCGCCGACAAGACGATCAACTACACCGAGAAGGACTTCGTGAAGGAAGCCTACGCGATGTACGGCAAGCCGACGCGGCGCGGCGCCGGCACCGATCTCGGCATAGACGTGGTGGTGAACTACACCGGCGGCGACACCTGGGTGAAGTCGCTGCGCGTGCTGAAGGTCGGCGGACGGCTGCTGACCTGCGGCGCCACCGCGGGCTTCGATCCCAAGGAGGACATCCGCTTCATCTGGACCTTCGAGCTCAAGGTGCTGGGCTCCAACGGCTGGATGCGGACCGACATCGAGAAGCTTTTGGAGCTGGTGCAGAGCGGCAAGCTCAAGGTGCTGGTCGACAAGACTTTCAAGCTCGAGGACGCGCGCGAGGCGCTGCGCGTGATCGAGGACCGTGAGGTGTTCGGCAAGATCGTGGTGACGCCGTGAGCGAGGAGACGAAACCGCTGACCGACGCCGAGCTGCAGGCGATGCTCGACAACTCGCCGTTCATCTCCTTCCTCGGGCTGAAGGTGATCGAGGCCGACCCGGCGCAGGGGCGCGTCACCATGCGCTGCGAGATGCGGCCGGAGTTCGAGCGCGGCAAGGGCAGCGGCCAGTGGCACGGCGGCCCGTTGGCGGCGATCATCGACACGGTCGGCGACTATGCGCTGATCATGGCGCTGCGGCGGCCATTGCCGACCATCAACTTCCGCGTCGACTACCTGCGGCCCGCGATCAAGACGTCGCTGATCACCACGGCGACCGTGCGGCGCAGCGGCAAGAGCGTGGGTGTGGTCGATGTCGATGTTTTCAACGAGCAGAAGGCGCTTCTCGCCATCGGCCGCGCAACCTATTCGACCCTCGGTAGTTAGGCTCCCTTAGCAGGGAGACCGATGATCCACGTTTCGCGGCGCAGGTTCGGTGCCGGCGCACTTGCGGCCGGCCTTTTGACCGGCAGCAGACCGTCATTCTCACAGGAGCCGCGACGCGGCGGCAGTCTGGTCGCGACCTGGGGCGGCGGCGAGCCGCAGGCCGTCTATGTGCCGTCGGGCGGCGGTCCCGGCCCGACCTTCTGCTCGTCGAAGGTCCTGGAGCGGCTGGCGCGTCGCAAGCCAGACGGCGCATTCGAGGGCGAGCTGGCCGAAGGCTGGAAGCCGGCCGAGGACTTCAAGTCCTACACCGTGAAGCTGCGCGAGGGCGTGAAGTTCCACGACGGTCAGCCGATGACCGCCGACGACGTGGTCTATTCGGTCGACGAGATCTGGAAGAAGTACGCCGCGACGGCATCGATGACCGACTACACGGGCATCGAGGCGCCCGA
>DASXQC010000929.1:0-13071 GCA_036493235.1 Reyranella sp. | reverse complement strand
CGGGGCCTTCGCCGCCGCCTTCTTTGTGGGCGGCGGTGCCCGGTAGAGGACCATCAGCGCCACCGCCCCGGCCGTGCCGTAGAGGGTCGCGACCAGGAACGCGGTCCGCCAGCCGAAGTTGATGGCGAGCCAGCTATGGGCGATCTGACCCATGGCGATGCCGGTCGCCCAGCTCGTGACCAGGACGGCCATGGCGGTCGCGAGCTCATGGCCGGCGAACCAGTCGGCAGTCATCTTGGTGTAGTAGATGCTGCACAGCACGAACCCCGCCCCGCACAGCAGGCGGCCGACCGACAGCAGGGCGAAGCTGCTGGAGGTAGCCGCCACCGCGCCGCCCGCCGCCAGCAGCAGTAGGCCGAGCGCGGTCAGGACCTTGTCGGAGACGTAGCGGCCGGCGAAGCCTGCCGGGATCGACAGGACCAGGCCTGGGATCATGAACAGCCCGATCAGGGTGCCGATGCTGGCGAAGCCGACCTGGAGTTCCTGGGCGACCGGCTCGCCGACCGAGGCCATGGTCTGGAACTGGAAGCCGAGCCCGATGCGCGTTACGAACAGCAGGGCGAGCATCGCCCAGCGTTGTTCGGCGTTACCTGTCATGAATCTCCCCCGACGGAGGGCAGAATGGGCAACGGCCTTCGGGCGAGCCACTTCTTTCTATGGGCGATAGTGCTAGTGGGCGGAACGGTTCCGACGCTGGTTGCCGCCGAGGACATCGACACCTGGACGCCAGTCGTCGAGCACCGCAAGGACGTGGTGGTCGCCCGACTCGGGCTCTGCGAAAGCGGGACCTCGGCCCATCCCGACCGAAGCGGCTATCTCGGCCCCTACCAGTTCGCGACCCAGACCGTGATCGCCTACGTCCGCGAGCGCGACGGCCGGACGCTCACGGTCGCCCAGGCGCAGGCCTTGGCCCGCGATGAAGGCCAGGCCGCCGAACTCGCCAAGTACGTGATCTTCGAGCGCAACGGCCACCGCAACTGGCCGGCCTGCAGCCGCAAGCTCGGCCTCGCCCGGCAGGTCGGCGCGATCAGGGTGCCCTAGTTGCCCAGCCGGTAGAGCTTCATCGCGTTGTCTCGGACGAGCTTGCGCCGGGTCTCGGCCGGGATGTGACTGAGCTCGTCGGTCAGGAACTCCTGGCTGTCGGGCCAGATGCCGTCGGGATGCGGGAAGTCGGAGCCCCACATCACGTTGTCCTCGCCCAGGTGCTTCAACAGCTCGATGCCCACCGGGTCGGTCTGGTAGGTGGCGTAGAACTGCCGGTGCCAGTACTCGGAGGGCTTCATCTTGAGGTCGAGGTCCTGGAACTGGTCGCCCCACTCGAGGTCCATGTGCTGCAGCACGTAGGGGATCCAGCCGAGGCCGGCCTCGCCGATCACGATCTTGAGGTTGGGGTAGCGCGCCGGCGCGCCGGAGAAGATCAGGCCCATCAGCATGGTGCTCATGTGCATCTGGAAGCCGGTGATGTGCACGGCGAAGATCCTGCGCTGCACGTGCGGCGGGAACTTGGTGACGTCCGGCGAACGGCCGCCGATCGTGTGGAAATGCAACGGGATGCCGGTCTCGTGGCCAAACTTCCACAGCGGCTCCCAGTGCTCGTCCCACAGCGGCACCATGTCGGGCCGGTTGGCGATGTCGAAGCCGCGGCAGCCGCGCTTGGCACAGCGCATCGCCTCGGCGACCGCCTCCTCCATGTTGTAGTTCGGGATGTTGGCCAGGCCGACCAGCCGGTCGGGCGCCTGTTTGCAGAAATCATCGAGCCAGTCGTTGTAAATGCGCAGCATCTCCAGCGCGGCTTCCGGATCGTTGAGACGGCCGCTCGAGCCCAGCACACCGTACAGCACCTCGGCCTGCACGCCGTCGCGCTCCTGGTCCTTCAGCCGCAGGTCGACGTCGGTTAGGCGCCGGATGCCTTTCTTGCCGTCGTCATAGAGGCCGGTCGAGGCCATGCGGTCGGAGCGGTGGATGATGCCCGGTACGTATTCGCGCCCGGCCGAACCCATGCCGTTCACGAGGCCGAACTTGGCGCCCTTGGCGCTCACCCACTCGGGGCCCTTGGGGCCGTCGATGACGTGGGGCATGCGGTCCTTGAACTGGGCCGAGGCGTTCTTGGTGAAAAGGTCAGGGGGCAGCCAGATCAGGTCGACATGGCCGTCAGCGGAAATGACGTCGTATTTCATGACCGTTCCTCCAGGGGGCCTGATCATCCGCCGGTCAGGTGCGGGGGCGCAAGATCGTCAGCGCGATACCACCCATGATGATAAGGGATGCAATCACTAGGCGGCTCGACAAGGGCTCGGCGAGCAGCACTACACCGCCCAGTGCCGCGATCGCCGGCACGCAAAGCTGGATCACCGCCGCCGACGTCGCCGTCAGCGCCGGGAGTGCCGCGTACCACAAAACGTAACCGAGACCGGAGGTGATTGCGCCGGAGAGTACCGCGTAGAGGACTCCCGTATGGTCGACCGACGTGCCGGTGTACTGGCCGGTCTGATGGGTGAGGAACAGCAGTGCTGCGAACGGCACCGTGCGGAGGAAGTTGCCGGCGGTCGCCTTGAGCGGGTCCTTGGTCTCGCGACCGAGCATCGAATAGCCGGTCCAGGAGAGGCCGGCTGCGATCATGAAAGCCGCGCCCAGGAGAGGTGGGGCGCTGAGGCCCGGCAGCAGCATGTAGATCAAGCCGGCGAGCGCGGCGAGCAGGCCTGCGATCTGCAGTTGGCGCAGCCGCTCGCCAATGAAGAAGCCCCAGGAGAGCATCGAGGTCTGGACCGCGCCAAACAACAGGATCGCGCCGGTTGCTGCCGAGAGCTGAGTGTAGGCAAACGAGAAAAAGGCAGCATAGCCGAACAGGCAGACCGCGGCGGCCCAGCTTCCCGCCTCCATCGGCCGGCCGCCACGGCCGCGCACGATTAGTGCGAGCATTGCTGCGCCCGAGGCAAGCCGGATCCCTGTGAAGCTCGCGGCATCGATCGTCGTGTCGCGCAGCGCCACGCGGCACAGCAGCGAGTTGGCGGCGAAGGCGAGCATCGCCAGCGTGGTGATCAGGACCAGGCGGGGCATTCCGTCGGGTGGTCCTATCACGTTGCGGGCCCGTTGCGAGGGCGATTGCCGCGCGTTACCAACAATGCGTGAGCGAGTACCCATCCTGGCTGGCGCAGTTCGCGTCCGCCCTCGAGCGTGGCGACGCGGACGCAGTCGGCGCGCTGTTCATCGACAAGAGCTACTGGCGCGACGTTGTCGCCTTCACCTGGAACATCGTCACCTTCGAGGGAAGGCCGGCGATCGAGGGCATGCTGAAGGCGCGACTGGCCGACGTGCAGCCGTCCTTCTTCTTGCCGGATGGCGACGAGGGCTGGTTCACCTTCGAGACGGCGGTCGGCCGCGGGCGCGGGCATGTCCGACTCAAGGACGGCAAGGCGGCGACACTGTTCACCGCGCTGATGGAGTTGAAAGGCTTCGAGGAGCAGGCCGGCGCGACGCGACCGTTCGGCACCGATCACGGCGCCTACAAGGATCGCGTCACCTGGGGCGATCGCCGCCGCGCCGATGCCGACGAGCTTGGCGTCAGCCGCCAGCCGTTCGTGCTGATCGTCGGCGGCGGGCAGGGCGGCATCGGGCTGGCGGCGCGGCTGAAGCGGATCGGCGTGCCGGCGCTGGTGGTCGACGCGCACGAGCGGCCGGGCGATGCCTGGCGCAAGCGCTACAAGTCGCTCTGCCTGCACGATCCGGTCTGGTACGACCATCTGCCGTACCTGCCGTTCCCCGACCATTGGCCGATCTACACACCCAAGGACAAGATGGGCGACTGGCTCGAGTCCTATACGAAGATCATGGAGCTCGATTACTGGTCGTCGTCGCCGTGCAAGCGCGCGACCTGGGACGAGCAGAAGAAGGAGTGGGCCGTCGAGGTCGAGCACAACGGCAAGACATTGACTGTGCGGCCGAAGCATCTCGTGCTCGCCACCGGCATGTCGGGCTTTCCGGAGATCCCGAAGTTTCCGGGCGCCGACAAATTTAAGGGCAGGCAGCACCATTCGAGCCAGCATGGCGGCGGGGAGGGTGTGGCGGGCAAGCGCTGCATCGTCGTCGGCTCGAACAACTCCGCGCACGACATCGCCGCTGACCTGTGGGAGCACGGCGCGGACGTCACCATGCTGCAACGCTCGCCGACTTTGGTGATGCGGTCCGACTCGCTGGCGCGCAACCGGCCACTCTATTCTGAGGAGGCGCTCGCCAAGGGCATCACCACGGAGAAGGCCGACTTCACCGTCGCGTCGCTGCCCTACGCGCTGCAGCCTGCGGCGTCGCAGCCGGGGACGGCCCGCATCCGCCAGGAGGACGCCGACTTTTATGCGCGGCTCGAGAAGGCGGGTTTCAAGCTCACCTTTGGCGAGGACGAAAGCGGCATCGGCACGATGTATATGCGTCGCGGCTCCGGCTACTACATCGATGTCGGCGCGTCCGACCTGATTGCCTCCGGCGAGATCAAGCTCGAGACGGCGGAGATCGACCGTCTCACCGAGAGTGGTGTCGTGCTGAAGGACGGCAGCGAATTGCCGGCCGACATCATCGTCTATGCGACGGGCTACGGCTCGATGAACCAGTGGGCCGGCGCGCTGATCTCGCCCGAGGTCGCCGACAAGGTCGGCAAGGTGTGGGGTCTGGGTTCAGGCACGACGAAGGACCCCGGCCCATGGGAAGGCGAATTGCGCAACATGTGGAAGCCGACGGCGCAGGAAGGATTGTGGTTCCACGGCGGCAACCTCGCGCAGTCGCGGCACTATTCGCGCTTCCTCGCGTTACAGCTCAAGGCGCGGCTGGAGGGGATGGCGACTCCGGTCTACGCTCGCGGTCCGGTGCATCACAAGGCTTGAGTGCATGAGAGTCGTTTCGGTTCTGGTCGCGGCGCTGCTGCTCGCGGGCTGCGGCAACTTCTATCCAGGCGATCCGGTCGAGAAGAAGCCGCGCTTCACCGCCGCGCTGCAGGGCGACAGCCCCGGCTGGGCCAGCCTGTCGGCGAGCTACTCGCCCTCGCGCCGCATGCTCCACTGGAGCCTCGACTATCGCGGCCTCTCAGGCCCGATCACCTGGGCCGAGTTCCGCGGCCCCGACATCGAAGGCACCGATTCGTCGATCGTGCCGATCAACCTCCCGCTCGAAGGCAACCCGCATCCCGGCGAGGCGACGATCACCGACCGTCAGGCCGCCGATCTCGAAGCCGGCCGCTGGTACGTGGTCATCAAGACCGAGAAGTATCCCGGCGGCGAGATCAGAGGCCCGTTGGTCGGAAACGCCCGCTGATGTACCCGGAGATGGCAGCAAAGGTTGCGCTCGTCACCGGCGGCAGCAGCGGCATCGGCCTGGCGACAGCCGCAGCCTTTGCCCGCGAAGGGGCGACGGTGATCCTCGCGAGCCGCGATGAGAAGCGGGCAAAGGCTGCGCTCAAGACGCTCAAGGCTGGCACGAAGGTTTCGTGGATCCGTTGCGACGTGTCGAACGGCAAGGATGTCGCGAAGCTCTGTGCCGCGATCAGGAAGCAGCACGGCGGCCTCGACTACGCCTTCAACAACGGCGGCAGCGGCGGCTATGTCGGGCCGGTGGCGAGCGGCGACGAAGCCGGCTGGCGCAAGACGATGGACGGCTACCTGACGTCGGCCTTCCTGTGCCTGCGTTACCAGATCCCGTTGATGCTGGAGAAGGGTGCGGGCGTCATCGTCAACAACGCCTCGGTCGACGGCCTGCGCGGCTATCCGTTTCCCGGAGGGGCGGCCTACTCCGCCGCCAAGCACGGCGTGATCGGCCTGACCCGAAGTGCCGCACTCGAGAACGCGAAAGCCGGCCTGCGCATCAGCGCGATCTGCCCCGGCTGGGTCGATACGCCGGCGGTCGCGCGCTATATGAAGGACCCCGCCACGAAGGCCGAGATCCTGCGCCAGACGCCGCGCGGGAAAATCGCCTCGGCCGACGAGATCGCCTCGAGCGTCCTGTGGCTCTGTTCCGACGGCGCGTCGTACATGACCGGCAGCCCGCTGATCGTCGACGGCGGCTACATGGCCTGACGACCTAGAACTTGAAGTCCCAGCCGATCCACTTCGCGAGGCCGCGGCCCATCACCTTGTCGAGATCCGCGCCCTTCAGCCACGGCAGCTCCTCGGTGAAGAAGGCCACGCACTGGCGGTAGGTGCAGGGCATGCGGGTGATGTCGGTGCCCCAGAAGAAGCGGTCCGGGCCGAACGCATCGAACAGGCGATGCAGCGGATCGTGCAGGTTGCGGAACGGGTAGGGCTGCGTGGAATAGCCCGGCGCGCCGGTCGCCTTCAGCGCCACGTTGGGGAGTTTCGCGAGAGGCAGCAGCTTGTCGAGATGCTCCAGCGACGCGGCGTCCTTCGCTCCCGACTTCAGGCCGCAATGATCGATGATCAGGGTGAGGTTCGGATGCGTCTCGGCGATCCAGCGGAATTTGTCGAGGAAGTTGCCGGCCAGCATCGCAACGGGCAGGCCGGCCTTCTCGATGGCCGGCCAGAGCCAGTCGAACTCGCCTTCCTGCAGCTGGCGCGGCTGGTCGCCATAGGCGAACACCCAGCGGAAGCCCTTCATGCCGGGCTGCTGGCGCCAGGTCGCGATCAGCTTCTCGTTCGACCGATCGCCTGGCGGGAACTGCCCCATGATCGCGAAGCGGTCGGGATATTTCTTGCACGCCTCGATCGACAGCGCGTTGGACGTCGGATCCCAACTGAACGGGGGATGGATCAGGGCGCCGTCGACGCCGGCCTCGGCCATCTCCGCGAGCAGCTCCTCGGCGCTGAAGCTTTGGACCTGGCGGTGGTTGGAGACCGGCGGAATGACGGTCTGCGACCAGAGATGAACCTGTGCGTCGATGATCTTCATGGATGTCGCTCCCTCAGAATTTGAAGTCCCAGCCGATCCACTTCGCGAGGCCGCGGCCCATCACCGTCTGGAGGTCCTGGCCCTTCAGCCACGGCAGCTCCTCGGTGAAGTGCGTGACGCACTGGCGGTAGCTGCAGGTCATGCGGGTGAGGTCGGTGCCCCAGAAGAAGCGGTCGGGCCCGTAGGCGTCGAAGATGCGCTGCAGCGGATCGCTGATGTCGCGAAACGGATAGTCCTGCGCCGAGTAGGCCGGCGCGGCGGTCGCCTTGATCGCGACGTTCGGCAGCTTCGCGAGCGCGAGCAGCTCGTCGATATGCTCCAGCGCGTCGGCGCCCCTGGTCAGAACCTTCAGGCCGCAATGGTCGATGATCAGCTTCAGGCGCGGATGCGTCTCGGCGATCCAGCGGAACTTCGGCAGGAACAGGCCGGCCTGCAGCGCGACCGGCACGCCGGCCTTTTCGGCGGCTGGCCAGATCCAGTCGTAGGTGCCTTTCGGCAGCTCGACCGGCTGATCGTAGTAGAACATCGACCAGCGCAGCCCGAGCATGCCGGGCTGCTGGCGCCAACCGGGGATCAGCTTTTCGTTGCTGCGATCGCCGGGCGGGAACTGGCCCATGACGGCGAAGCGGTCGGGATATTTCTGCGCCGCTGCCATCGAGAGCGGGCCCGAGGTCGGGTCCCAGCTCGCCGGCGGATGGATCAGGCCGGCATCGACGCCGGCCTCGTCCATCTCCGCCAGAAGCTCCTCGGCGCTGAAGCTTGACACCTGGCGATGGCCACCGTTCGGCGCGACGATGGTCTGCGCCCAGATGTGCACCTGGGCGTCGATGACCTTCATGCGAACTTGTAGTCCCAGCCGATCCACCTGCAGAGGCTGCGGCCCATCACCTTCTCGAGGTCCTGGCCCTTCAGCCACGGCAGCTCCTCGGTGAAGAAGGTCACGCACTGGCGATAGGTGCAGGGCATGCGGGTGATGTCGGTGCCCCAGAACAGCCGGTCGGGCCCGTAGGCGTCGAAGATGCGATGCAGCCCGTCGTGGATGTTCTTGAACGGGTAGGGCTGGGTCGAATAGTGCGGCGCGCCCGTCATCTTGACCGCGACGTTGGGCAGCCTCGCGAGCGCCGTCATCTCGTCGAGATGGATGAAGGCCTCTTCATCCTGGCCGAGCCGGTTGAGGCCGCAATGGTCGAGGATCAGCTTGAGGCCGGGATAGCGCTCGGCGATGCCGCGGAATTCCTTGAGGAAGATGCCGCCCATCATGCCGATGGCGAGGCCCGCTTTCTCGGCTTCCGGCCAGATCCAGTCGAGCGCACCCTCGTGCAGCAGCTTCTGCTCCGGCGGATGCAGCAATGCCCAGCGCAGGCCCATCATGCCGGGCTGCTTGCGCCAGGTCGGGATCAGCGCCTTGTTGGCCGGGTTCTTGGGATCGAAGCTGCCCATCACGGCGAAGCGGTCCGGGTATTTCTTCGCCGCCTCCAGCGCCATGTCCTGCGAGGTCGGGTCCCAGCTCATCGGCGGATGGATCAGCGCGGCGTCGACGCCGGCCTCATCCATCTCCTTCAGCATCTCCTCGGCGGTGACCTGGCTCACCTTGCGATGCTTGCCGGTCGGCGGCGAGATGGTCTGGCGCCAGATATGGACTTGCGCGTCGATGATATTCACGGGCGGTACTCCTTCTTGTCTTTATCTGCACCGTGCGGGCTCTCGCGCCTCAGAAGGCGCCGCCGCCCGCCAGCGCATGTGAATGCGCTTAATTCGGCGTCGGCGCGTTCGGGTCGAGCAGCTTCTCGCGCTTCAGCTCGCTCCACAGCTCGGTCGGGATCTTGACCGACAGGCGCTCGACGTTCTGCTTCACCTCGCTGGCGGCGAGCGCGCCGGGGATTACCGCGCACAGCGCCGGATGGAACAGCGGGAACTGCATCGCCGCGGCACCCAGCTCGACGCCGTGGCGCTTGCAGACCGCCTCGATCTTGCGCGCCTTCTCGATCAGGGGCGCGGGCGCCTGGACGTAGTCGTGCGTGGTGTCGGCCTTCACGCCGCCGGTCAGGATGCCGGAGTTGTACGGTCCGCCCAGGATCACCGACACGTTCCGCTTCACGCACTCGGGCAGGAACGCCTCGAGCCCGCCCTGCTCGAGCAGGGTGTAGCGGCCGGCCAGCAGCATGCAGTCGAAGTCGCCGGCCTGGATGAAGCGCAGCGAGGTATCGCTCTCGTTGATGCCGACGCCGATCGCACCGATCACCCCGGCTTTGCGCAATTCGTCGAGCGCCTTGAAGCCCGAGTCCATCACCGTCTTGAAGCGCTGGTCGAGGACGGAACGATCCTTGGTCGTCCAGAAGTCGACGTCATGGATCAGGGCGATGTCGATGCGTGAGATGCCCAGCCGGAAGTGCGAATGCTCGAGCGAGCGCATCACGCCGTCGTAGGTGTAGTCGAACACCGGCGCGAAACCCGGCAGGCCGTTCTCGCGGAAGTCGGCCGGCGGTTTCTCGCCCGGCTTCAAGGCATGCATGATTCGGCCGATCTTGGTCGACAGGACGTAGTCGTCGCGCGGCTTCTCGCGCAATCCCGCGCCCATGCGCAGCTCGCTGCGGCCGTAGCCGTAGAACGGCGAGGTGTCGAAGTAGCGGACGCCCAGCTCGTAGGCGACGTCGGTCAGCTCGACCGCCTCGGCGTCCGAGATGTTCGCCCGGAATCCGCCCATCGGCGCGCCTCCCAGGCCGAGCGTGGTGACTTCGAGCCGCGTCTTGCCGACACGGCGGCGGGGAAGAGTCATGGCGTTTCCTCGGGATGCTTTGTCGCAAGTCTACCCTTGGCATTGCCTCGCGCAATTGGCTCGTCGACACTCGCGAAACTGAGGGGTCAGGAAATCAAGGGGCAGGTATGAAGCTGAGGGGGCTCGTCGGCTTTCTTCTCGTTGTCTTGTGTCCGGGATTGGCCGAAGCGGCGGACTGCATCGCGGTCCGCCAGGGCGATGTTGCGCTGGCGCGCGAGGCCGGCTGCGGCGATCTCAAGCTGGTGTCGCGCGAGGACGGCGAGCAGGGCACCACCTGGGCCGAGTTCACCCGTCCCGATGGGCCGGCGGAATGGCGCTACAACGATTGGGTCCGCCGCCAGGTCGCACTCCGCGACCCCGGGTTCGCCATCCAGTCGCTCTATCGCTCCGACCGGCTGATCTCGGCCCACTTTTCGTTCGGCTGGTCGGTCAATGTCGATGCCACGCGCTGGACGCTGTTCTCGCCCGACGACCTGGTGAGCCTGGGCGCGGCAGCCAACAGCTGCTGGCAGCAATTCGCCCACGACAAGACGCACGGCGCGGCCTTCGCCCGGAATTGGTCGACCGAGCGGCCATGGGTCGACGGCGACTTCCGGTTCAGCCGCTTCCCCGAGACCATGCGCGAGATCATCGGGCCGGAAGTAATGGATCCCGTGCCCTCGCCCGGCCGCACCTTGCGTGTCTTCGTCTGGGTGATGCGCGACCAGGCGCGCTGGACGTTCAGCGACACCGGCGCCGAGATCGATTTCGGCGACCTGCTGGGCAAGAAGGCCGAGCGGTTTTCCTGTTCCCTCGCCAACGTCGACCTGAAAGCGATCGCCAAGGCCGGCGTGGCGGTCCCGCCCTGATCAAGCCGGGTTGTCGAGACTGAAGACGCCGGTGTCCTCGTCGTAGGCGAAAACCTCGCCGTAGCGGCCCCACGACGTCACCGTCTTCAGGGTCTGCTCGGCGAACTGCACCGACATGTGGTCCTCGAGTTCGTCGCTGAAGCGGCTGGCAGGCGCCGAATGCGTGCCGCGTTCGTCGAGCACCCGCTTGATGTGCGCGACGAGCGGCACGTAGGCCAGAGCGTGCTGCGCGAACAGCTTCTTGCGGCCGTCGGGCTCGAGGCCGACGAAGCGGCGGCCGGCATCGGTCAGCCTGATGTCGCCCTCGGCCACCTCGGCGAAGCGCAGCAGTTGCAGCGTCTCCGCCACCGGAAACAGGTCGTCGATCTCCATCTGCAGGGGGCCGGCCAGCGCCGGCAGGTCGGCCTTGCCGCGATAGGGCTCGCCCGCCACCTGCTCCATCAGGCCGGACATCAGGTTGGGTCCGACGCGCGGCAGGTTGAGCGAGATGCCGGTTCCGGCGAACGCGCCCTGTGCCGCCTTGCCTGGCGTACGCGCCGTCATGCGCGCATAGATGTCGTCGACCATGGCGCGAAAGGCGGGGTCGAGGCGGTTGCGCGGCTGCGGCAGGTCGACGGTGATCTCCGACGAGATGCGGCCGGGATTGGAGGCCAGCACCAGGATGCGGTCGGACATCAGCACCGCCTCCTCGATGTTGTGCGTCACCAGCAGGATCGAGGAGATCGGCATGCGGCCCTCGCACCACAGGTCGAGCAGGTCGGTGCGCAGCGTCTCGGCCGTGAGCACGTCGAGGGCCGAGAAGGCCTCGTCCATCAGCAGCAGGCGCGGATGCACGACCAGCGCGCGGGCGAGGCCGACGCGCTGGCGCATGCCGCCGGACAGCTCCTTGGGGTAGGCGCTCTCGTAGCCGTCGAGGCCGATCAGATCGATCGCGGCCAGTGCGCGCTTGTGGCGCTCGGCCGGCGGCACGCGCTGCGCCTCCAGGCCGATCTCGACGTTCTCCAGCACGGTGAGCCAAGGGAAGAGGGCGAAGGTCTGGAACACCATCGCCACTTCCGGCGCCGGCCCTTGCACCGGCCGGCCGGCGATCGACACGCTGCCGCCACTGGCCGGCATCAGCCCGGCGATGATGCGCAGCAGCGAGGATTTGCCCGACCCCGAGCGGCCGAGCAGCGAGACGATCTCGTTGGTGCGCAACGTGAGGGTGACGTTCTCGAGCACCAGCAGATCCTCGCCGCTGCCCTTGGGATAGAGCTTGCGGACGTGGTCAGCGACCAGCAGGTCGGCGGGGGTCGAGGGCAGGACGGTGTCCATGGCGATCCTCTTCAATCCAAACGGTAGCGCCGTTCGGCCAGGCGATAGAGCGGCCGCCACAGCAGGCGGTTGCACGACACGACCATGACCGACATCACGCCGATGCCGAGCACCACGCGGGCGTAGTCGCCCGCCGCCGTTGCGTCGGCGATATAGGAACCGAGGCCGGCCGCGCGCAGCCTCGTGTCGCCCCAGCTCGCGACCTCGGCGACGATCGAGGCGTTCCACGAGCCGCCGGCCGCGGTCAGCGCGCCGGTGACGTAGTAGGGCAGGATTCCGGGGATGATCACCTGGCGCCACCACTGGGCCTGGCGCAGCCGGAACAGGGTCGAGGCCTCGCGCAGGTCGGTCGGGAAGGCCGAGGCGCCGGCGATCACGTTGAACAGGATGTACCACTGCGTGCCCAGCACCATCAGCGGGCTGAGCCAGATGTCGGCATCGAGATGCCAGTGGACGATCGCCACCACGGCAATCGGGAACAGCACGTTGGCCGGGAAGGCGGCGAGGAACTGCGCCACCGGCTGGACCTTCGACGCGGCCCACGGCCTGAGCCCGATCCACACGCCGACCGGCACCCAGATCACGCTGGCGAGCGTGATCAGCACGACCACGCGGGCCAGGGTCAGCAGGCCCATCTCGACCGCGACCAGCACGTCGTGCCAGTCGAGCGACTGGCGGGTGAACAGAACGATCCGCCACAGCGCAGAGGTGACGATCGCCAGCACCAGCACGATCCAGACGATGTCGAACAGTCGGGCGGTCGACGAGCGCACGGTGATCTGCAGCGCGCCCGGCCGCGGCAGGAGGCGCTCGACGAAGGTGCTCAGCCAACCCATGGCCTGGGCGGTGCGCCGCGTCAGGCGGGCGCGGCGCCACAGATCGTAGACCCAGGAGCGCGGCCGCTCGCCGGCCGCCGTCTGCTCGAAGCGGAACTTGTCGGCCCAGGCGACGATCGGCCGGAACACGAGCTGGTCGTAGAGCAGGATCACGACCGCCATGGCGGCCACCGCCATCACGACGGCGCCGATGTCCTTCTGGTCGATCGCCACGGCCAGCCACGAGCCGATGCCCGGCAGCTTGATCGTCGTGTCGCCCACTGTAATTGCTTCGGACGCGACGACGAAGAACCAGCCGCCCGACATCGACATCATGGTGTTCCAGATCAGGCCGGGCGCGGCGAACGGCGCCTCGAGCCGCCAGAAAGTGAGCCAGGGGGACAGCCGGAAATGGGCGCTGACCTCGACCAGG
>DASXQC010000928.1:0-2724 GCA_036493235.1 Reyranella sp. | reverse complement strand
GATCCCAACACCAAGGTGCTGCTGCTCGAGGCGGGGCCGGCCGACAAGTCGATGTGGATCGACATCCCGGCGGGCTTCACCAAGCTGTTCGATCACAAGACCTACAACTGGAACTTCGAGATGGAGCCGGAGGACGGCATGGCCGGCCGGCGCATCCCCTGTCCGCGCGGCAAGACGCTGGGCGGCTCGTCGTCAATCAACGGCATGGTCTATGTGCGCGGCCAGCCGCTCGACTATGACACCTGGGGCCAGCTCGGCAATCGCGGCTGGTCGTATGAGCACGTGCTGCCCTACTTCAAGAAATCCGAGCACTTTGCGGGCGATGGCGACGAGAGCCGCGGCAGGGGCGGCCCGCTGCATGTCGGCGAGATGCACGAGCGTCACGTGCTGTGCGACGCCTTCCTCGAGGCCGCCGAAGCCGCGGGCTATCGGCGCAACAAGGACTACAACAACGGCGACCAGGAAGGCTTTGGCTACTTCCAGGTCACGATCAAGGACGGCAAGCGCTGGTCGGCGGCGCGCGCCTTCCTCGACCCGGCCCGGTCGCGGCCCAACCTCAGGATCGAGACCGAGGCGCTGACCGACAAGGTCCTGCTCGAGGGCAAGCGCTGCGTCGGCGTGGCCTACACCGTGCACGGCGACAAGCGCGAGGCGCGCGCCGGCCGCGAGGTCATCGTGTCGTGCGGCGCGGTGCAGTCGCCCGGCGTGCTGGAGCATTCGGGCATTGGCCAGCCCGAGCTGCTGCGCAAGTACGGCCTCTCGGTGAAGCACGAGCTGAAGGGCGTCGGCGAGAATTACGGTGATCACTTCGCGCCGCGGGTCAAATACCGCATCAACCAGCCGATCAGCCTGAACGAGCAGACGCGCGGGCTGCAGCTCCTGAAGGCGATTGCCCAGTACTACACCACGCGCTCGGGCGTGCTCACTTACAACGCCGGCATGGTGTGCGGCTTCGTACGAACGCGCCCCGGCCTGGAGACGCCCGACATGCAGCTGCACGTGCTGCCGGCCAGCTACGAGGTCGGCAAGAAGCGGTTGCTGGAGACCGAGCCCGGCATGACCGTGATCCTCGGCCAGTGCCGGCCCGATTCACGCGGATCGATCCACATCAAATCGGCCACACCAGGGACAGAGCCCGCGATCCGGCCAAACTTCCTGTCGGCGCGGACCGACCGCGATGCCGCGGTGGCGGGGATGCAGCTCGCCCGCAGGATCATGCAGCAGCCGGCGATTGCCCGGTACGTCGCCTTCGAAACCGGACCGGGCGAGAAGGTGCAGAGCTATGACGAGTGGATCGACTATGCCCGGCACACCGGCGCCACGACCTTCCACGTGACCGGCACCTGCAAGATGGGCAGCGACCCGATGGCGGTGGTCGACGACCGGCTCCGCGTGCACGGCATCGCCGGTCTGCGCGTGATCGATGCCTCGATCATGCCGACCGTGCCCTCGGGCAACACCAACGCGCCGACCATAATGATCGCCGAGAAGGGCGCCGATATGATCAAGGAAGACGCCAAGGCGGGAGTGCGACTCGCCGCCTAGCGGCAAGTCGGGCGGGCGGCAGCGCTTGCAACCAAGCGCGAGAGCCCGCACGGTTCAGAAAAAGCAAGGAAGGAGCAACGACATGAACGCCGACGCCAAGAAAGCCGTGCTGCGGATGATCCCGTACGGCATCTACGTGCTCACCGCCGACGACGGCAAAGGCAACATCGCCGCCGCCACGGTGAACTGGGTGACCCAGACCGCCTTCGCGCCGCCGCTGGTGGTGGTCGGCGTGAAGACCGATTCGGGCGCCTACCAGGTCGTGAAGAATGCCAAGACCTTCGCCCTCAACATGCTGGGCAAGGAGGGCAAGGGCCTCGCTTTCACCTTCTTCAAGCCGGCCGCCGTCGCCGACGGCAAGATCAGCGGGCAGGCCTATCGCAAGGGCACGACCGGCGCGCCGCTCCTCGAGGCCGCCGCCGGCGCGCTCGAGTGCAGGGTCAGCACCATCGTCGAGCAGGGCGACCATCACATCGTGGTCGCCGAGGTGGTCGAGGCGCACCAGCCCAAGCCCTTCACCGGCCGCCCCGACGCCGCAATCCTCGAGATGAAGGACCTCGGCGACAACGTCTTCTACGGCGGCTAGCTAGAACTGATTCCATTTGGACGTCATCGTCTTGCGCTGGGGTGCGCCACTCCAGTGGCGCGATCAAGGGCTGCTTGCAGCGCCGCATGACGCGTCACTGGAGTGATGCGCCCCCGGCACAAGGGCGTCGAGGCGCGCCGTGATCCTTTCGGCATTCCGTCCCGCATCCCACCGGCTTGGGACGGTTAAAACGCTGACCTGCATACACTTCAGGCGATTCGTCCCAGATCCTGCGCCACACACCCGTTGGAACGATGGTTGAATTGGCGGGACGCGGGACGAATCATCCACCGTGGCTTTCGCACCACCGGTCGAAAATTTCCGCGCTTCTTTGCTGGGAGCGCGTTTTTAGAACTGGCAGCCTTCGGGACAGAGTCGTCCTTCCAGTCGGCGAGCGCAACCGGCTTGCCGGGCGGGTCGGCGGGCTTGTCGTTGCGCGTCACGCGGTTGGCGATGAAGTCGGCGGCGCAGGACTCGGCCTTCACCGTTCCGTCCGGTTCGGCGCTGATCGAATCGACGACCGCCGTCTCGTAGCGCCGCACGACGAGTTCCGGGCCCTGCATGCCGATGTAGAAGCGGGTGTGGGTCTTGTA
>DASXQC010000927.1:0-3040 GCA_036493235.1 Reyranella sp. | reverse complement strand
GGTTGGAGCGCCATCCACGCCTCCAGCCGGGCGCGGCGTTGGTCGAACGGCAGGGCGCGTAGGTCCTCGCCCTCGATCCACAGCGCGTCGTAGAGGCGGACGTGCGCGGGATGCTCCTTCAGCATCTTGGGTGTCACGACCTTGCGGTTCAGCCGTTGCTGCAGGTCGTTGAACGGCGCGATCGTTTCTTCGCGCCGCACCAGCAGCTCGCCGTCGAACACGCCGTCGAAGTCGATCGCCTCAATAATGTCGGGGAAGGCGCCCGACACGTCCTCGCCGGCACGGCTGTAGAGCCGCTTGATGGCGCCGGACGAGGAGACCTGCACGCGGATGCCGTCCCATTTCCATTCGGCGCGGAAGTGCGCGGGATCGAGCGTGTCGAGTTCGATGCGTTCGATCGGGTTGGCGAGCATCGCCGGCAGGAAGGCGCCGCCCATATTGGTGCTGGGCTTGGGACCGTCTTTCGTCAGCCAGTCGAACAAGGGGCGATAAGGCGGCGAGAGTGCGTGCCAGACTTCCTCGACCTCGGCGACCGGCTGGCTGCCGATATTGGCAGCCGCCTGCTTGGCGAGCCGCGCCGAGACGCCGACCCGCAGCGCGCCGGTCAGGAGTTTGAGCAATGCCCAGCGCCCGGTCGAATCGAGCGAATCGAGCCAGCGCTTTAGGATCGCCGGCGTCTGCATCTTGGTGGCGCGCTGCAGTGTCTCGACGACCTCGCTGAGTGTGGGCGGCGGACCGGCGTTGGGCTTGGTCTCCCAGATCAACGCCAGCGTCTCAGCAAGGTCGCCGACATAGTCATAGGACCAGTGGAACAGCTCCGGCCCGATCCTGTCCTCGCCGAAGCTGCGCAGCAGCGCAGGCTTGGCCGCTGGGAAGTCGAGCGTGCCCGTCAGCGCCGCCAGCGCCCAGCCGCGATCGGGATCGGGCGTCTGCCGCAGGTAGGCCTCGATCAGCCGCAGCTTTGCGTTGCGGGCGGGCTGGAAGGAGAGGGCGTCGAGCAGCTCGGCGAACGCCTGCATCAGCCTCTTCCTTCCTTCCCCGTCACACGGGGGAGGATAGAGGAGGGGGAAAGCCCCGGACTCGGTATCGGAAATTTCAGATCATGATTCATGATCCCATCCTGGCGATGTTCGGGCTCGTGGCCTTCCCCCTCCCGGCCTCCCCCGTAGGACGAGGGAGGTGAGAAAACGCTCACGACTCGCCTTCCTCTTCCTCACGCCCGGCGAGGTGCAGCGCCTCCGCCTCGATGCCGATCGAGCGGGCGTAGTGGACCAGTGCCTCCTCACGGCCGTGCGTCACCCAGACCTTGGGGGCGCCGACATCCTTCAGGGTCATGGTGAGCTCGGACCAGTCGGCGTGGTCGGAGATGATCAGTGGCAGCTCGGCGCCACGCTGGCGGGCGCGCGCACGCACGCCCATCCAGCCCGAGGCCATCGCCGGGATCGGCTCGTTGAAGCGGCGCGTCCAGCGATCGGAGATCGCCGACGGCGGGCAGAGCACGATCGCGCCTCTGAAGGTCTCGAGGATCGCGTCGGACACCAGGGCGATGTCGCCGAGATCGACGCCGTGCTGCTGGTACAGCGTGCACATCGACTGGAGCCCGCCATGCAGCCAGATCCGCTTGTCCCAGCCGGCGGCGCGCAGCAGCTTGATCACCCGCTGGCACTTGCCCAGCGCATAGACGCCCACCAGATGAGTGCGCTCGGGAAAGGTCTCGAGCGAGCGCAGCAGCTTGCCGATCTCGCCGGCATCGGGGGGATGATGGAAGACCGGGAGCGCGAAGGTCGCCTCGGTGATGAACACGTCGCACGGCACCGGCTCGAACGGCGGACAGGTCGCATCCGGCCGGCGCTTGTAGTCGCCCGAGACGACGATGCGCTGGCCCTTATGTTCGAGCACGACCTGCGCCGAACCGAGAATGTGGCCGGCCGGCACCAGCCTCACCTCGACGTCACCGATCTTCACGCTCTCGCCGTATTTCAGCGGTTGTTGCGCCGTGTCGGGCATGTCCTGGAAGCGGGCGCGCATGATCGCCAGCGTCTCGGTCGTGGCCAGCGCGCTGCGATGGCCGGGCCGGGCGTGGTCGCCGTGGCCATGCGTGATCACGGCACGATTCACCGCCAGGGCGGGGTCGACATAGAAGTCGCCCGGCTCACAATAGAGGCCGCGCGGCGTCGGATAGAGCCAGGCCCTCGGATTTGGAGGAGTGGGGTTGAGTTCAGCGGTCATTGAGAAGGAGGCATCCTACGCCGCAGATATGGGGCTGCCGGACATTTTTGCCCGCTGGTTCGAAGGTCGCGGCTGGGCGCCCCGCCAGCATCAGCTCGCTTTGGTCGACCTCGCGCGACAAGGCAAGAGTGCGCTGCTGATCGCCCCCACCGGCGGTGGCAAGACTTTGGCAGGATTTCTGCCCTCGCTGATCGAGCTTACGGTGCGCCGGCGGGCCGGCAAGGACCTCGCCCATGCCAAGGGCAAGGGCGAGCTGCACACGCTTTACATCTCGCCGCTCAAGGCGCTGGCGACCGACATCCGCCGCAATCTCGAGCTGCCAATCGCCGAGATGCAGCTTCCGGTGCGCGCCGAGAGCCGTACCGGCGATACGCCGCAGAGCCGCCGCCTGCGTCAGCGCGAGCGGCCGCCCGACCTGCTGATGACGACGCCGGAATCGCTGGCGCTACTCCTCTCTTATCCCGACGCAGAGAAGTTCTTCGCGAGCCTGCGCTGCGTCATCATCGACGAGCTGCACTCCTTTGCGACGTCCAAGCGCGGTCATCACCTTGCACTCTGCCTCGCGCGGCTTGCCGCCGTGTCGCCGCAGGCACGCTTCGTCGGCTTGTCCGCCACGGTCGCCGATCCACCCGAGCTGGCGGATTACCTGCGTCTGCGCGATGACGAGCAAGTCGAGATCGTTCTGGGCGAGCCGGGCGCGCCGCCCAAGGTCACCCTCGTCGATGCCCAGGAGCGGCTGCCGTGGGGCGGCCACATGGGCCATCACGCAGTGCCCGAGGTCTACAACATCATCCGCCAGCACAAGACCTCG
>DASXQC010000926.1:0-3056 GCA_036493235.1 Reyranella sp. | reverse complement strand
GGCGGTGCTCGACATCTACAAGAACGAGGCGCTGTTCGAGCGCTCGGCCGAGCTGTCGCCCTACTGGGAGCAGGGCATCCATTCGCTCAAGGGCCTGCCCAACGTCACCGACATCCGCAATCTCGGCATGGCCTGCGGCATCGACCTCGCTCCCGAGGGCAGCGTCGGCGCGCGGGGCTTCAAGGCGTTCGTGAAGGCGTTCGAACTCGGCCTGATGCTGCGCCAGTCGGGCGATGCGCTCGCCATGTCGCCGCCGCTGATCATCGAGAAAAACCAGATCGACGAGATCATCGAGATCACCGGCAAGGCGATCAAAGCGGTCGCCTAGAGGAGGGCTGCAGCCGTTTCCAACCATCTCGCCTGGTTATTGGGCGAACTGGCCGCGGTGGCGCATATCGCCATCGCGGGCGGCGTGACCATCCACGTCCTGCTCTACAAGCGCAACATCGGTACGTCGATCTCATGGATGGGGATCGCGTGGCTGTCGCCGTTCATCGGCGGGATCCTGTACTACGCGCTGGGCGTGAACCGCGTGAAGCGTCGCGCCATGCGGCTCCGGCGCGAGCGCAGCCACATGTTCCTGGTCGAGGAGGTGTCGCCGGACGCGCCCGATGCAGGGCCGCTGACGCCGCTCGAATACGCGATCGGCCGGCTGACTGGCCTGTCGGCCGAGACGGGTAACAAGGTCAGCCTCCTGCGCAGCGGCGACAAGGCCTATCCGGCGATGGTCGCGGCGATCGACGCGGCAGAGAAGAGCGTCGGGCTGGCGAGCTACATCTTCCGCGACGACGCGGCGGGGCTGCCCTTCATCGAGGCGTTGGCGCGCGCCCATCGCCGCGGCATCGCGGTACGGGTGCTGATCGACGGCATCGGCGGCGGCTACTTCCGGTCCGGCACCTACGACCGGTTGCGCGAGGCAGGCGTGGCGGTCGATCGCTTCCTGCATTCCTACGTGCCGTGGAAGACGCCGTTCCTGAACCTGCGCAACCATCGCAAGCTGCTGGTGATCGACGGCCGCATCGCCTTCACCGGTGGCATCAACATCGGCGCCGAGAACCTGCTGGCGACCAATCCGGAGCACCCGGTGCGCGACACGCATTTCCGGCTCGAAGGACCGGTGGTCGAGCAGCTCACCGAGGCGTTCGCCGACGACTGGGTCTACGAGACCGGCGAGAAGCTGCTCGACGAGTCGTGGTTCCCCAAGCTCAGCCCTTGCGGCGATGCGGTCGCGCGCGTCGTCACGTCGGGGCCGGACGAGGACCTCGAGCAGATCGAGTTCGCGATACTGCACGCCATCTCCTGCGCGCGCCGCTCGATCCGCGTGGTGACGCCGTACTTCCTGCCGCCCGATGTGGTGACCACCGCGCTGGGGCTTGCCGCCATGCGCGGCATCGCCGTCGACATCTTCGTGCCGGAGCATTCCAACCACCGCGTGCTCGACTGGGCGCGCCGCGTGCCGCTGCGCAGCCTGGTCGAGGCCGGCTGCCATGTCTGGCTGATGCCGCCGCCCTTCGATCATTCCAAGCTGATGACCATCGACGACGCCTGGTCGCTGATCGGCAGTGCCAACTGGGACACCCGCAGCTTCCGGCTGAACTTCGAGCTCAACGTCGAGATCCAGGACGAGGCCTTCACCAAGGCGTTGATGGAAGCGGTGCCGAAGGGCCGCGCGCTGACGCTGGCGGAGATCGAGGGCGACACCTTCCCGCTCAAGCTTCGCAACAACGCCGCCCGCCTGCTGCAGCCTTATCTCTGATCGCCGCCCGGGAGGGGGAGAGGAGCGCGATCATGAGTGAGTCGGGCTGTAGTAGGAGTACTGGCCTGCAAGCGGCGGATCGGTGATCAGGGTGCCGCCGTGGCCGTCGGTCTGCATGTTGAAGTTGGCCTGCACGTACTGACCGATCAGATGGATGGTCGCCATGTTCGAGCCGGCCTGCACTGTCAGCGTGCCGCTGCCGCCGTTGTCGGTGTAGCCCAGCGTCGTGCCGCTACCGAAGGCGATGTCGCGCAGGTCGATGCTGCCCGGCACGCCGAAGCCTGAGATGACCCCGTTGAAATGCTGCGAATCGTCGAGCCGCAGGGTCCCGCCGGCGCTGGTGGCGAAGCCGATCTGACTGGTCCCGGCCGTGCCGCCGCTCATGATCTCGATCAGCCCGCCGCTCAGCGTCGCGCCGGCCAGGATGCCGCCCTGCTGGATGTACTCCGTACCGCCACTGGCGACGGTCGCGCCGCTGGCGGTGCCACCACTGTAGACATTGGCAACGCCGCCGCTGCGCACGATCTCGCCGACGGCGCTGCCGTAGACGTACTCCATCGAGCCTGATGAGATGACAGTCCCTGTTGCGACACCACCCTGATAGACGAAATCGACGCCGCCGCCGCTCAGCACGAGGTCGCGTGCCGTGCCGAACACCTTCTCGCGGCCGCCCGACAGAACCGTTGTGCCGCTGTCGATACCTCCGGCCAGCACCGTCTCCATACCGCCGCTGGCGATGGTCGCGCCGCTGTCGATACCTCCGGCCTGCACCGTCAGGAAGCCGCCCGCCGAGACGGTCGCGCCGCTGGCCGTGCCGCCACTGTAGACATTGGCCGCGCCGCCACTGCGCACGATCTCGCCGACGGCGCTGCCGTAGACGTACTCGGTCGAGCCTGATGAGACGACAGTCCCCGTTGCGACAGCACCCTGATAGACGAAATCGACGCCGCCGCTCAGGACGAGGCCGCGCGTCGTGCCGAACACCTTCTCGCGGCCACCCGACAGAACCGTCGTGCCGCTGTCGATACCTCCGGCCTGCACCGTCTCTATACCGCCGTCGGCGACGGTCGCGCCGCTGGCGGTGCCGCCACTGTAGATAATGGTCGCGCCGCCACTACGCACGATCTCGCCGACGGCGCTGCCGTAGACGTACTCGGTCGAGCCTGATGAGACGACAGTCCCCGTTGCGACAGCACCCTGATAGACGAAATCGACGCCGCCGCCGCTCAGCACGAGGTCGCGTGCCGTGCCGAACACCTTCTCGCGGCCGCCCGACAGAACCGTTGTGCCGCTGTCGATA
>DASXQC010000925.1:0-3622 GCA_036493235.1 Reyranella sp. | reverse complement strand
AGTCAGGCGGACATATTCCTGAATGGCGTGCCGTATCTTCAGGCGGTCAACGACGTCACGACCGGAACGCCCATCGGCATTCACCTGGAACCGGGTATCTGGCTGCAGGTTCCGGCGACGACCAATCCACACGAGCCGATCACCGTCACCCGCATGGCCTCAATTCCCCACGGCACGACCATCATGGCCCAAGGCGTGGCTCTCGACGTACACGTGCCGCCCATACCGCATGGAACACCGCCGATCACGCTCGCGCCTGTGCAGAAGAGCTCGGTTCCCGTGGTCCCGAGCTTCATCGCCTCCATACCGTCGGTCTCCGGCAAAGGCTTTGCAGGGGGAACCGTGAAGGTACCGACGATCCAGATCCAGTACTCGCAGAAGGTCATGCTCGACTTCGCAGGGTTGAGCTGGCCGCACGTATCGGTCGCGTCGCTCGTTCCTGCCGCGCCCGTGCCGATCCCGACCAACCTGCTGCCGCTGACCTAAGCACTTTGCTGGGAGCGCGGCACTCCAGTGCCGCTCACCTATGGACCGCGCGCATCTTGCGCGCTCATGAGCGCGCTGGAAGAGCGCGGTCCGATGACATGGGCGCGCCGCTCCTTAATCGAGCTTCACGCCGGACGCCTTGACGGCCGGCGACCAGGCCTTGCGATCGGCTTCGAGGAACTCCTTGAAGCCGACGCGGCCGGGCGGCGGCAGGTCGAGGCCGAGATCGTCCTGCCAGCGCTTCTGGATATCGGGTGACTGCAGCGCCTCCCCGATCGCCGCCTCGAGCTTCGCCACGATCGGCTCGGGCGTGCCGGCGGGACAGCCGACGCCGTACCACGAGGTCGCGACGTAGCCTGGAATGGTCTCGGCGATCGCCGGGATGTCGGGTGCGGCCTTCGAACGCTCGGCCGAGGTGACGCCCAGCCCCTTCACCGTGCCGCCGCGCACCTGACCCAGCATCGACGGCATGTTGGCGAACATCATGTGCACCGTGCCGGACATCAGGTCGCCGTAGGCCGGTCCCGCGCCCTTGTATGGCACGTGGATGATGTCGACGCCGGCCATCGCCTTGAACAGCTCGCCACTCAGATGCAGCGACGTGCCCGGGCCCGACGAGGCGAAGGAGTACTTTCCTGGCTCCTTTTTGCAGAGCGCCGCCAGCTCCGCGACGTTGTTCACCGGCAGGCTCTTGGTGACGCCCAGCAGGTTGGCAAGCAGCGCCACGCGCGCGATCGCGAGGATGTCCTTGTCGGGATCGTAGGGCAGGCGGCTGTAAAGCATCGGGTTGAGCGTATGGCTCGCCACCGAGATCAGGCCGATCGTGTAGCCGTCGGGCGCGCCCTTGGCGATCTCGACCGTGCCGATGTTGCCGCCGGCGCCGCCCTTGTTGTCGACCACGAACGACTGGCCGAACGTCTTGCCGAGGTGATCGCAGATCAGGCGGCTCACCGTGTCGGTGCCGCCGCCCGGCGCGAACGGCACGACGAAGCGCACGGGTTTGCCGGGCCACGCCGCTTGCGCCCGCGCCGGACTGAACGGCGCGGCGGCGGCAAGACTGCCCAGCAACAGACGACGGCGCTTCATTCCCCAATCCTCCCGCGGATTTTGTTGGCCGCACATTATCTGCGCCGTTAGCGTGCCCCCAATGAATTCGCCTGAGACGACGGAAGGGCGTCCCGCTATGCGAGCGCTGCTGCGCAACGCCGATTTCATGCGGCTGTGGCTGGTGGGCGCCTTCGCCAATGCCATGCGCTGGCTCGAGACGCTGGCGTCGGGATTGTTCGCCTACGAGATCACCGGCTCGGCACTGGCGGTCGCAGGCGTCGTCGCCGCGCGGCAGCTGCCGCAGCTCTTCTTCGGCGCCTTCGCGGGCGCGATCTCCGAGGCGGTCGATCGAAAGCTGATCGTGATGCTGGCGCTGCTGCTGCCGGCGAGCATCTCCACCGTGCTGGCCACGCTCGCCACCACCGGGCATCTCGAGCTCTGGCATATCGCGGTCGGCAACCTGGCCGCCGGCACGATGTGGTCGACCGAGATGTCGACGCGGCGGCGCATGGTGGGCGAGACCGCGGGCCCGCACATCATCCAGGCGATCGCGCTCGATTCCTCGAGCAACGCGGCGACCCGGATGATTGGCCCGCTGATGGGCGGCTTCGTCTTCGAATGGCTAGGCATGCGCGGCGTCTACACGGTGACCGCGCTGGTGCAGTTCGCCGGCGCCTTCGCGCTGGCGGGCCTGGTCCATCACCAGGTGACGCGGCGCCTGATGATCGCGCGCATCCCCGCCGACATCGTCGACGGCCTGCGCTTCGCCAGGACCAAGCCGATCATCCTGCTGGTCTATGGCGTCACCATCGTCACCAACGCCTTCGCCTTCTCCTATTCGGGCCTGATGGCGCCGCTCGGGCTGGGCGCCTTCCACGTCTCGCCCGGCCTGGTCGGTTTGCTGGCGGCCGGCGAGCCGCTCGGCGCGCTGATCGGCGGCACGCTGATCGCGACCGGCCTGATGCGCATGGACCGGCGGCTGATGTTCGCCGGCGGCGCCTCGTTCTTCATGGTGATGCTGCTGATCGCGGCCGCGTCGCCCTTTTACTGGCTGGCGCTGGGCGTGCTGATCCTGGGCGGCTTCGGCACGGCGGGTTTTGGCAACATGCAGACCACGCTGATGTTGACCGAGGCGCCGATAGAGGTGCGCTCGCGGCTGATGGGCATCGTCACGGTGTGCATCGGCACCGGCCCGCTCGGCGTGCTGGGCGCCGGCGCGCTAGCGCGAGAACTCGGGCCCCGCGGTGCCATTCTCGTAATGGCGACACTCGGTCTCGCGTCAACGCTCGCACTGGTGCTGGCGCTGCGCCGTCGCTAGAGCGATTTTCGATTAGATGGAACCGCGTGCGGTTCGATCTAATCGAAAATGCGCGCCCGGGTGTTGCTGGTGCCAAAGGGGCACATTCCGCTCAAGCGGAATGTGCTCTAGACACGGCCCGTGTTCAGATCGGTCTACGTGCTGGGTGGCGATTCCGATGCCGACGGGACGCTCGGTGCGCGGCTACGCGACTGCCGACCCGGCCTGTTCGACGAATGGATCGACGTGCCGCCGGCGCCGGATATCGACAGCCGCCTCGCGCAGCTCGACGCGCTGGTCCCCCACGGCGAGGCGGCGCGGCAGATCGTGCTGCTCGGCCGCTCGGCCGGTGCGCGCGCTGTGTCGATTTTTGCCACGTGCCGGACGGTCGGCGCCGTCATCTGCCTCAGCTATCCGTTCCGCATGCCCAACCGGCGGCTCGAGCCGAAGCGGTTCGCCCATCTCGCCGAATTGGCCGTGCCGACCCTGATCGTGCAGGGCTGCCGTGACGAGTATGGCGGCCTCGACATCACGGAGCACTACGCCTTCTCTCCGTCTGTGAGGCTCCGCTTCATCGACGGCGATCACGCGCTGGCGCAGTCACCGGACCGGCTCGAACGCGCGGCGCCGTTGATCCGATCCTTCTGCGACGCCGCCTCGAACGGCCAGGCCTTTCCGCCGGCCCGCTTCGACGAGGCCTTCTATCGGCGCACTCACGCGCGCGCCGCGAACGAAATTGCCGCCGGCCGATACCGATCGGCCGAGCAGCACTACGACGAGATCGGACGGCAA
>DASXQC010000924.1:0-2057 GCA_036493235.1 Reyranella sp. | reverse complement strand
GAGACCGTGCAGCCCTGGCACACCGACGATGGCGGCGCACGCCTGCCGCGCCCGCGGCCGGCGCTGGGCGTCAGCACCTTCTGGGCGATCGACGACACCACCGAGACCAATGGCAGCACCGAGATCGTGCCGGGCAGCCATTTGTGGGACGAGCGCCGCATCGCGGGCGCGACCACGCCGGAGGTCTTCAACATGAAAACGGCGCTCGATCAGGACCACGATCCCGGTCATCGCGCCGATGCGGTGAAGCTGGCCATGCCGTCGGGCTCGCTCGCGATCACCAAAGGCACGCTCTGGCATCGCGGCGGCGCCAACCGCTCCGACCGGCCGCGGCTGATCATCACGCCGCAATATTGCGCCGGATGGATACGGCAGCTGGAGAACATGTGCCTCGCGGTGCCGCCGGACGTTGCCGAACGATTGCCCGAGCGGGCGCGCGAACTCATCGGCTATTCGATCCATCCGCCGTTCATGGGTCATGTCGACGGCACCCATCCGAAGCGATTGCTGCGGACGGGTTGAGAAGCGGAACGTAGCTCCGTGCAACGTTTGAGGTGAACTCCCTCCCTGAAAGGGGGAGGGTCGGGGAGGGGGTCGATTGATCCCCTCCCGCTTTGCTCCTGTGGAGCAAAGCGACCTCCCCTTTTCAAGGGGAGGTGAGACAACTACCCAGGCAGCACCGGGCCGCCGGCCTTCTTCCAGGCATCGATGCCGCCGGCGATATGCGCGGTGTTGGCGAGCCCTGCTTCCTTGGCGGCTGCAACCGCCATCGCCGAGCGCTCGCCGAAGGCGCAGAAGAACACGATGCGCCGTCCGGTCGCGGCCGCCACCTCGCGCAGCATGCCGCCGGGCCGCAAGCTTTCGTCGATGGAGGGATAGGGCGCGTGCATTGCGCCCGAGAGCGTGCCGTGCTTGGCGCGCTCGCTGCTCTCGCGCAGATCGACCAGCAGCACGTCGGGGCGGCCGAGACTCTCGATCGCCTGGCGCGGGGTCAGCGAAAGTCCCTTCTTCTCGAGATCCTCCTGATGCAGCCCGACATGCATGTTCGCGGGCACTGCGACATCCATCATCTTCGGGTTCGGCAGGTTGAGATTGCCCATCAGCTCGACATATTCGTCGATCGACTTCACCTGTAGCCGCGGGTTGTAGCGCTTCTCCTCGCCGATGGTGGAGACGGTGTCGCCCTTGTAGTCGTGGGCGGGAAACACCAGGGTCTCGTCCGGCAGCTTCAAGAGGCGATTGAAGATCGACTCATATTGCGCCTTCGCGCTGCCGTTCTGGAAATCGGTGCGGCCGGTGCCGCGGATCAAGAGCGTATCGCCGGTGAAGACGCGGTCGCCCATCAGGTAGGAATAGGAATCGTCGGTATGGCCGGGCGTGTAGAGCACGTCGAGGGCGAGCCCCTCGATCGTCACCTTGTCGCCGTCGGCGACGCGCATCGAGACCACATCGGCCTTGCTCTGCTCGCCCATGATGGTGATGCAGTGGGTGCGGTCGCGCAGCGCGCCGAGCCCGGTGACGTGGTCGGCATGCAGGTGCGTGTCGACCGCCTTGACCAATTTCAGATTCAGCTCCTGCAGCAGCTTGCAGTAGCGGTCGGCCTTCTCCAGCACGGGATCGAGGATCACAGCCTCGCCGCCGGGCCGGCTCGCGAGCAGGTAGCTGTAGGTGCCTGAAACGCTGTCGAAAAGCTGGCGAAAGATCATGGCGGGCTGCCGCGTCCTCAGTCGAGTCTCGCGGCACATTATTCTATCGCGGCAATCACCTCAAACAGGTTTCGTCTCCCGAATCAGGAATCTCGAAGCAAATATGCTCAGGGCCGCACGTAGCTCCAGCCCTGCTCCTGCAATTCCATCAGCCGCACCACACCTGCGGGCACCACCGTCGCTTCCGGCACGATCGAGATCGCATGACCTTCGGTCTTCTCCATGTTCTGCTTGGTGTTGTTGCAGGCGGAGAACTGGACCTTGCCCATCTCCTTGAGACGCTTGATGCGGTCGGCCACCGGCGAGGTGTCGGCGCGCAGCATGTGCATGCCGGGGCCGTAGGCCACGACC
>DASXQC010000923.1:0-5841 GCA_036493235.1 Reyranella sp. | reverse complement strand
GACAACGAGAAGGCGGTGCTGCGCTTCGCCGACGACGTGGTGCGCAACGTCAAGGCGTCGAACAAGAACCTCAAGGCCGTGCAGGCCTTTCTGTCGCCCGGCGCGGTGGTCGAGCTCACACTCACCATTGGCTACTACATGATGGTCTGCCGCTTCCTCGAGACGGCCGGTGTGGAAGGCGAGGAAGGCCAGGCGGAGTGGCTGAAGACGGCGAAGCTTTAGGTTCGCCAGCCTGCGTCTGGTCCCAGCACAAGAGCTAACGCATGGCGAGAAAAGCGCTGATGCCCATGCTGAGGCCGGTGCCGATCAGCAGCGCGCAGACGAGGCCCCGGAACAGCTTGGGTGACAGAGGCGGCGAGCGGCGCGCCGCATACGATGTCACGATGAACACGACAGGTACGGCTTCCGCCGCCAAGTGCAGCGCCAGGAGCGAGAACTGGCCGGACGGCACCACGATGAGCAGGCGCAACACCGTGCCGAGCCCGAAGATCACCATGAGCGACTGCTGGATCCAGGCCAGGGGCTTGGGCTGCCGATAGAGCAGGTAGACCAAGGGTGGCCCCGGTGAGGAGAACAGGCCCGCCAGGAGTCCCGAGATGCCGCCAGTGAGGGCATAGACCGAGGGTGGCGAAAGCGACGGCAACGGCTTTGCGGCACGCCACAACGAGACGGCGCATGCGAAGATGCTCGCGCCGAGAAGAAGACGAAGGACCTGATAGGCCGCTCCGGCAAGCCAGCCGAGCAAGAGCGCGCCGACCACGATGCCCACCGCGCTTGCAACGAGCGTCGGGACGAGGATCCGCTCGACGCGCAGAGCCCTGCGGCGATAGAGGAACGTCCACGCGCTGCAGAATGCAATGACGGTCGACGCGTTCACGGCGTCCGTCAGCGGCACCAGGTTGGTGGCGCCGATGAGGCCGAGAAGGATGAGATTCAGCGCGAACCCGGTCAGGGCCTGCGCATAGACCGCCCCGGCAACGAAAACCAGAAAGGTCCCGTGAATCCAGAACTGCTCGCCCAGGTGCATCAAGACGTTATGCGTCGCGGACGGCGGCTTTGGCTTTTGCTTTCTGACGGCGCCGCTCTTCGCCGGCCGTCAGCAGACGCTCCCGCTCGGCCGGATCGACACGACCATATCGGGCCCGCCACCCAGGATCGCTCGCCTTCCAGGCGAAAGGAGCTTTGACCGTGGTTCGCGATCCCGTTGCGTGGGCCAGCAGATCGAGCGCCTGCCGAACGATCTTTTCCTGCATCTCGCGATCCCAAGGATGGCCGCACGGATTGCCCAGGGGGAAATCGGTGAAAAGGAAGCGGGGCACGCCGCAATATTCGACGACGTCCCGGGCCGATCCGATGATCACGGTCGGAATGCCATTCGCTTCGAGATGTCGGGCGACCAAACTCACGGTTTGGTGGCAGACGGGTCAAAGCGGACAGAGCATCGCGCCGTCGGCGCCGTCGTCGCGCAACCGCTGCAGAACCTTCGGCGCGACCTCTTCGGTCGTGCTGCGCTGGCTATAGTCGGTCGGCACGCCGTGGAAGCGCGGCGCAAGGCCGGCGAACACGCCGTCACGCGCGAGCTTTGACGTGATCTCGATCGGCAGGAACGATTCGCGATCGTCGGTGTGGGTCGATTCCTTGTCCCACGCCAGGTTGGCCGTGTGCAGCTTGGCGGGCGCCGGATCGATTGTTCCAGACCACAACAGTCGATTCCCGTCGTAGGGGACCGGACCCGCCGTCGTGATCAGAGCGAGGCGGCATTCGGCCAAGGGCTTCGGCAGTTTTGCGAAAGGCACCTCGTCGTGCTGCGCCCAGACATAGTCCTTCGCGTAGCCGAGCGCGCGATAGTACTGCCGAGTGCGCTCCATGTAGGGCACAGGTGCGCCAGTATCGACCATTTGATTGCTCATCCTCTTTCCATGACAGCGCCACAAAGGGTTCGCAGATGGCCGATCTTGATCCACAGTTTGCAGCCCTGCGGTCCTGCCGTCGCCTGTAACATGCTGCTTGTCGGCAGCCGCAACCACGACAGAGGTTCGAAGCGCTCGCCGCCTTCGTCGAACTCGCCGTCCAGCACAAGCAGCTCGGCGCCGCCCGGCAAGTTTAGGTTAATGATCGCACCAGGAGCCCACTTCTCCAGCCGCACGTCTTCGCCGTCGTCGCGGAACAATGGAAGCCATTCCACGCCGAGTCGGCCTGCAGCGGCCTCATAGGGGATGCCGGTGGTATCCAGCCTGATCTCTTTTCGATCGGCTGGATCGAACTGCCACAGCTTGACCAGCAGGGTGCATCCGGGGCTCGAGCCGGGCGTGTGCCGCGAGGTCGGCGGATTGCGGACATAGCTCCCGGCCGGATAGTCGCCGTGTTCGTCCTGGAAGACGCCGTCGAGCACTAGGAATTCTTCGCCGCCGCCGTGGGTATGCGGCGAAAACCGGCTGCCGGCTGCATAGCGAACGATCGATGTCGCCCGTGCGACCTCGTTGCCGATCCGGTCCAGCATGCGCCGGTCGACCCCGGTCATCGGCGAGGGAATCCACGGCAGCCGTGCGGCGTGGATAGCGACGCGGCGCGAAAAATCGGCATTGATCTCCATACGGGCCGGCCTCTTTCCAGGGCAGCATCATAGAGGTTTGGCGCGCGCCCGTCTTTCGACGACGCGACAGTCGATATAGAACATCGGACAAGGGTGAGCGTCGGGCAGACGCAAGGCAGACCAGAGAGGAAGTATGGCGTACCGCGTCTTGATCGCGCAGTTCATGCACGAGACCAATACCTTCAGCAAACTGAAGACCACGCTCGACGACTACCGCCGGCGTTGGCTGATCGACGGCGAGGAGATGGTGCCGCGCTTCAAAGGCACGCGGAACGAGGTTGGAGGCTACATCGAGTCGTCGGCCAAGTACGGCTGGGAGCCGGTCTATGCGGCAGCGGCCAACGCCACGCCGTCGGGCACGCTGACCAAAGAGACGTGGGAGACGATCCGCGACAAGATCCTCGGGGCGGCGAAGAAGGCGGGCAAGCTCGACGCGGTGTGCCTGTCGTTGCATGGCGCGATGGTGACCGAGACCGAGGACGACGCCGAGGGCGCGCTGCTCGAGGCACTGCGTGGCATCGTCGGGCCGGACGTGCCCATGGTCGCGACGCTCGATCTGCACGCCAACGCGACGGTGAAGATGGCGAAGAACGCCAACGCGCTGGTGAGCTTCCGCACCTATCCGCACATCGACGGCTACGACCGTGCGGTGCAGGCCGCGGCGCTGGTGCAGGAGGCGCTGACCGGCAAGAAGAAGCCGCGATGCCTCCTGAGCCAGCCGGCGATGCTCGAGGGCGCCGACCATGGCCGCACGACGCAGCCCGGCGTGATGCGCGACCTTCTGGCCAAAGCCGACGCGTACGAAAAGGAGCCCGGCATCAACGTGGTCAGCATCCAGGTCGGCTTCACCTGGTCCGATATGCCCTACACCGGCCCGTCGATCGCGGTGAGCCATGAGCCCGCTGCCGAAGCGCGGGCGAAGGAGATCGCACGGCTGATGATCGACGAGATCTGGCGTCGCCGCGACGAGATGAGCGCCGACTATCGGTCGGTCGCCGACGGAGTCGCCGCGGCGCGTGCGAAGAGCGACAAGACGGGGCCGTTGGTGCTGGCTGATGGCACCGACAATCCCGGAGGCGGGGGCTACAACGACACCACGCCGGTGCTGCAGGCGCTAATCGATGCCGGCGTCCAGAACGCGGCGATCGGCACGATCTACGATCCGGGCACGGTGCAGCAGGCGATGAAGGCCGGCGTCGGCGCCGAGATCGATGTCGAACTGGGCGGCCACACCGACCAATCGATGGGCAGGCCGGTGAAGACGAGGGCGCTGGTGAAGATGCTGTCCGACGGCGTGTTCAAGAACGACGGGCCGATGAATGCCGGCGTCCTGAGCGACATGGGGCCGACGGCGGTGCTGCGCATCGGCGGCATCGACGTCGTCACCATCTCCAACCGCATCCAGACCACCGACCTGCAGGTGTTCCTGAGCCAGGGCATCAATCCGAGCGCGAAGGACGTGCTGGTCGTGAAGAGTGTGCAGCACTTCCGCGCCGCCTACGCGCCGATCGCGCGCGAGATCGTGCTGGTCGATTCGGGCGGCATCTGCTCACCCGACATTTCGCGGCTGAAGTTCAAGAAGCTGCGCCGCCCGATCTGGCCGCTCGACGGTGTCAACGATCCCTACGCCGGAGCGCGGCAATGAGACCCTACGTCATTTGCCACATGGTCAGCAGCGTCGACGGCCGCATCTGGGGCAGCCGCTGGCGGCCCAAGGCGAACATCGTGCCCAACCTGTTCGAGACGCTGCACGATCAGATGGGTGGGGGCTCGTGGCTGTGCGGCCGGGTGACGGCGCAGGAATTCGCCAAGGGCAAAGGGCAGGCCTATCCGCCCACCGACCAGAAGTTCCCGCGCGAGAATTGGTACGCGAAGAAAGAGGCCAAGGCCTGGGGCATCTTCCTCGATGCGCACGGCAAGGCGGTGTGGCAGCGCTCGGACATCGGTGGCGATCCGATCCTGGTGATCCTGGCCGAGCAGGTCTCCGATTCGCATCTCGCCGGCCTGCGCGCCGACGGCGTCTCCTACATCTTCGCCGGCAGGGTCGAGATCGATCTCGCGCTGGCGCTCGAGACGCTGAACCGCGAGCTCGGGATCGATCGGCTGATGCTGGAGGGCGGGGGCGGCGCCAACGGCGCACTGCTGCGGGCCGGTCTGGTCGACGAGGTGAGCCTGGTGATTACGGCCGCGATCGACGGCAGCACCGGCGCGCCGACCGTCTTCAATTCAGGCGACACTGACCTCGGTCCTGCGCCGATCGAGAGCATGACGCTGATCGGCCACGAGGTGCTGGAGAAGGGCGCAGTCTGGCTGCGCTACAAGCTGACAAACCGCCAATAAGCCTCCACACAGCGCCGCGCTTCGCAAGCGAGGCGCGCTAGTCGGCTGCCTGCTTGTCGATGAAGTGCAGCACGCCGTCGCTGCGCTCGCCCTTGAGGTAGCGGAAAGTGCCGGCGCCGGTGGCGATCAGGTCGCCGTTCTGGTCGTAGATCTCGGTTTCGGCGGCGAAGGTGCTCTGGCTGGTCGACGGCCGCCAGGCGCCGAGGATGGTCAGCACATCGCCGTCGCGCGCCGCCTTGATGAACTGCGTCGTGAAGGCGAGGGTGACCGACAGCCGTCGTGTCGTCGCCGTCTCGTTGAAGGTGCAGGCAAAGCCGCTCGCTGAATCGAGCAGCGTCATCAACACGCCGCCATGCAGCAGGCCGTTGGCGTTGCACAGCTCGGGCCGTACTTTCAGTCGCATCTCGACGAAGCCATGGCGCCACGCCGTGACCTCGTGCCCGATCAGTCCGTTGAAACCGCGGAACTCGTGAGACGCGACCGGCCGAGCGTCGGCCGGTCGTTGGATTGCCATGTGTCTGTTGCCGTGTCTGTCGTCGCTCTCGTCTTAGCGGCGGGCCATCGCGGACATCGGCGGGCGCTGACCGTTGCCGTTGGTCATCGGGCGCGCTGCGACAGGCGGAGTGGCCTGCGCGGCCGACGGCTGCGCCGCCATGCCGGTGCGGATGTCGCGCGCGACCTTGACCAGGCGCGGGCCCCAGTCGGCTTCGAGCCGATCGCGGCTGATCTGGTAGATCGGCGCCGAGGCGTTCACGGCATAGGCCGCGGTGCCGTCGGTGTTGCGCAGCGGGACGCCGACGCCGCACAGCTCGGGCAGCCACTCGCCCCAGGTGACGCAGAAGCCGCGGTCGGTCAGCTCCTTGAACGAGCGCTCGAGGCCGGTCTTCACCTTGGTCCAGTCGTCGCGC
>DASXQC010000922.1:0-2544 GCA_036493235.1 Reyranella sp. | reverse complement strand
CGGCGACCATCAAGATCGGCGACAAGACGCAGGAGATCACTGTCGACCGCGTGATCTCGGCAGTCGGCATCGTCGGCAACGTCGAGAACCTCGGCCTCGAAGGCACCAAGGTGAAGGTCGAGAAGACCCACATCGTGATCGACCAGTGGGGCTTCACCGGCGAGCCGAACGTCTATGCGATCGGCGACGTCGCCGGTCCGCCGTGGCTCGCGCACAAGGCGATGCACGAAGGTGTGCTGGTGGTCGAGAAGATCGCCGGCGTGAAGGGCGTGCACCCGATGAAAACCGAGAACATCCCGGGCTGCACGTACTGCCAGCCGCAGGTCGCCAGCATCGGCATGACCGAAGCGGCGGCCAAGGCGAAAGGGCTGCAGATCAAGGTCGGCAAGTTCCCGTTCATCGGCAACGGCAAGGCGATTGCCCTTGGTGAGCCTGAGGGCTTCATCAAGACGATCTTCGAGGCCAAGACCGGCGAGCTGCTGGGCGCGCACATGATCGGTGCGGAAGTCACCGAGCTGATCCAGGGCTATTCGATCGCCAAGACCCTGGAGACCACCGAGGCCGAGCTGATGGCCACGGTGTTCCCGCATCCGACCCTGTCGGAGATGATGCACGAGTCGGTACTGGCGGCGTACGGGCGGACGCTCCATATCTAGGTCGGTTTTTATCGGTTCTGAAATGGACGGCACGCTCGACAAAGCCCCGCTCAGCCGCGCCGAACGCCATCCCGAGAAGGCGAATCGGCCGGACAATCCCATTCCGCGCAAGCCGGACTGGATCAGGGTCCGTGCGCCCAACTCGCCGGAATACGCCGAGACCAAGCGGCTGATGCGCCAGTATGGCCTCGCCACGGTGTGCGAGGAGGCGGCCTGCCCGAACATCGGCGAGTGCTGGAAGCAGAAGCACGCGACTTTCATGATCATGGGCGAGACCTGCACGCGGGCCTGCGCCTTCTGCAATGTCGCCACCGGCAAGCCGGGCGCGCTGAACCCGCACGAGCCGGCCAACATCGCCGAGGCGGTCGGCAAGCTCGGCCTCGGCCACGTGGTCGTGACGTCGGTCGATCGCGATGATCTCGACGACGGCGGCGCAGGACATTTCGCGGCAGTAATCAATGCGCTGCACCGGTCGGCGCCGAAGACCACGATCGAGGTGCTGACGCCCGACTTCATGCGCAAGCCGGGCGCGGTCGAGACCGTGGTCGCCGCGCGTCCCGACGTGTTCAACCACAATCTCGAGACGGTGCCACGGCTCTATCCGACGATCCGGCCGGGCGCGCGCTACTTCACTTCGCTGCGGCTGCTGTCGCGCGTGAAGGAGATCGATCCGTCGATGTTCACCAAGTCCGGCCTGATGGTCGGGCTGGGCGAGACGCGTGAAGAGATCCTGCAGGTGATGGACGACCTGCGCGCCGCCGACGTCGACTTCCTCACGGTCGGGCAATACCTGCAGCCGACGCCCAAGCATGCGGCGCTGGACCGCTTCTGGACGCCGGCCGAGTTCGCGGAGCTGGCGTCGCTCGCGCGCGCCAAAGGCTTCCTGATGGTCTCGGCGACGCCGCTCACGCGCTCCAGCTATCACGCGGGCGACGACTTCGCCCGCCTGCGCGCGGCCCGCGCCGCCCTGCTCAAGACCTGACCGTTGTGGCTTTGACCCGTCATGCCGAGCGGAAGGTCATTCCCTTCGCTCCCCGGCAAATGTTCGACCTCGTGGCTGACGTGCCGCGTTATCCGGAATTCCTGCCCTGGTGCACGGCGGCGCGGGTGCGCAAGCAGGAGGGGCCGAACGTCGACGTCTCCGAGTTGGCGATCGGCTTCGGGCCCTTGCACGAACGCTTCGTCTCGCGCGTGACCCGGAACGCCGATGACCCCGACAACCTCAGGATCGACACTGTCGGCGTCGAGGGGCCATTCAAGCAACTGGCCAGCCACTGGCAGTTCAAGCCGCACGCCAGCGGCGCCGAGATCGTTTTCTCGCTGGAATTCGAGTTCCGCTCGCTGCTGCTGCAGCACACCGTGCGCGTGCTGTTCGCCGAGGCGGTGAAGCGCATGGTCGCCGCCTTCGAGGCGCGGGCCCGCCAGCTCTACGAGGCGGGTGGTGGGAAATTGGGAAGAATCGCCTAAAACCCTTGTGCTATGGGCATCGGAGGCTTCCCGCTCAAGGGGGCAGTCGTGGGAGGTTCTTTGCGATCCGGAACTAACGGCTGGCCAGCGCCGCGATCATCGCCAAGGCCGTAACGACCGTCAGCCGGCGGATCTGGTCGCGGTCGCCCGGGAAGACGTGGCGCTCGACGATGGCGTCGTGGCCCGTGCGCTGGGCCGCAAAGTGCACCAGCCCGACCGGCTTGTCGGGCGTGCCGCCGCCCGGGCCGGCGACGCCGGTGACGGACACCGCGATCTGCGCGTTGCCGCGGGCCAGGGCGCCGGCGGCCATCGCCCGCGCCACCGGCTCGCTCACCGCGCCGTGGCCCAAGATGGCGTCCCACGGCACGCCGATCATCTCGCGCTTGGCCTCGTTGGAGTAGGTGACGAAGGCGCGGTCGAC
>DASXQC010000921.1:0-3549 GCA_036493235.1 Reyranella sp. | reverse complement strand
TTCTTCCACGGCAAGCCGGCTACGGCCTTCGCGCCGGTCGCCGTCACGCCCGACGAGCTGGGCGATGCCTGGAACGGCGCCCGGCTCAACCTACCGCTGATCTCGACGTTCAATGGCAAGGAATTCGGCCATCCCAACGCGGCGACCGACCTGACCTTCGATTTCGGCCAGCTGATCGCCCATGCGGCGAAGACCCGCTATTTCGAAGCCGGCACCGTGGTCGGCTCGGGGACGGTCGCGAACCGCGATGCCGCGGCCGGCTGCTCCTGTATTGCTGAGCGGCGGGTGCGGGAGACGATCGACAGCGGCAAGCCTATGACACCCTTCATGAAATTCGGCGATCACATTCGGATCGAGATGTTCGGCCGCGACGGAAGGTCGATCTTCGGCGCGATCGATCAGAAAGTGGTGAAGTACGGTCAGCCCTGACCGTCGTCCCAAGCGCCGCGAAGCGGAGCCGAGGGACCTTATCTTCGCTACGGCGCCAAAAGAGGCCCCTCGGCTTCGCTCGGGGCGACGGGTATAACAGGGGCGGAGGGTCCATGAAGCTGATCGGCTATTTCCGCTCGTCGGCGGCGTTTCGTGTGCGTATCGCGCTCAACCTGAAAGGGATCGCGGTCGAGCATGCGTCGCGCCATCTGCGCAAAGGCGAGCATCGCGCGCCCGACTATGTCGCCCTCAACCCGCAGAAGCTGGTGCCGACGCTGGTGCTGGACGACGGCGAGGTGCTGACCCAGTCGATGGCGATCATGGAGTATCTCGAGGAGACGCATCCCAATCCGCCGTTGCTGCCGAAGGACCCGGTCGGCCGTGCGCGGGTGCGCGCGTTGTCGCTGATTCCGACGGCCGACATCCATCCGATCCAGAACCTGCGCGTGATGGCCTACCTGCGCGAGAAGCACGACCAGTCGGAGGAGGCGACCTTCGCCTGGTCGCGCCACTGGATCGAGACCGGCTTCGAGGCCTACGAGGCGTCAGTGGCCGGCAACAGGCACACCGGCACTTACAGCCACGGCGACCAGCCGACCATGGCCGACATGTGCCTCGTACCGCAGGTCTTCAACGCGCAGCGCTTCAAGGTCGACATGGCGAAGTACCCGACCATCCAGCGCATCCACACGACCTGCATGAAGCATCCCGCGTTCGACGCGGCGCAACCGTCCAAGCAGCCGGACGCCGAACCGTGAGGAAGAGCCTCGTTGCCGCGCTGGCCGTCGTGGTGGTGGCCGGCGCCGCGGTTGCTGCGGTGCCGGTGATCGAGCGTCACGCCGCCCAGCAGATCAAGGCGGACATGGAGCGTGACGGCCAGGCCACTGTCGGCTCGGTCGAGGTCGGGCTGTTCGATCGCAAGATCTCGGTCAAGGACATGCACGTCAAACGGGCCGGCGACATCACCATCGGCCAATGGGAGGCGTCGGGCCTCTCGTGGCCGATGTCGGAGCTGATCGCAGGCCGCACGCCGTTCTCTGGCCTGCAGCTCGGCGATCCCTTCCAGGCGGGACATATTGAGCTGCACGATCTCAAGATCGTCGACAAGAACGTCCAATGGACGATCGCGTCGGCGGTCGCCGACGACTTCCGGCTCGACCGCTACCAACCCGTTCTCGGCGAGGGCCAGCTTACCGCTCTGTCGATGCGTATCATGAAGGCCATGTCGGTCGGCCGGCTGGAGCAGAAGCAGTCGGTCTTCACCGATCCCGCCACCGGCAACACCGTGGCGATCGCCAGCATGACGATCGGCGGCTACGACAAGGGCAAGGTCGGTTCGTTCGAGGTGAAGGACCTGGACGCCTCGCCCAAAGGCGCGAACGCGCCGGCCTTCAGCATGGCCGACATGAAGCTGGCGGGCCTCGACCTGCACCGGCCGATCAATGCCATGTCCGTGCCAGGTTGGCGCCCCGGCATGCCGATCGGGCGCGTCGAGCTCGAGTCCGCCAACCTGAGCGGCTTTGGCGGCGAGGGCATGACCCGCAACGGCATCTCGTTGGGCAGTGTCACTCAGCAGACCACGCACGAAGGCAAGGACGTCAAGCGCACGCGCCTGCAGATCGAGGGCTTCGTGATGGCGCCGCCGCCCGGCAATGCCCAGGCGCTCCAGCTGCGCATGGCGCTGCAGTCGATGGGCCTCAAGGAACTGCGGCTGGCGTCGGATTGCTCGGGCACCGAGGACCGCGCGAAGGGCGAGGTGTCGATCGACCGCTGCACGTTGAGCGGGCCCGACCTCGGCGTGCTCACGCTCGCGTTCAAGCTGGTCAACGCCGATGCGCCGTTCTGGACGGCGATCGATGACGGCAATACCTTCGCGATCCTCGGCAGCAAGGTGGGTTTGGCGAGCGCCAAGGTCGCGCTGGCCGACGGCGGCATTGTCGATCGGACTCTCAAGGCGGTTGCGACCTCCAGCGGCCAGCTGGTGGTGTCGGTGCGGAACGGCTTCGCCCAAGAAGTGCGGCGCTACCAGCCGCCCGGTATCCTGATCACCGACGACCTGACCAAGCTGCTCGACACGGTCGCGCGCTTCATCGAGAGCGGCGGCACGCTGACCCTCGAGGCCAAGCCCGAAACACCGCTCGGCATCGACAAGCTCTCCTATCTCCGCCGGCCGGGTCCCGACCTGGTGAGCATGCTGGGCCTGTCGGCGACGCTGACGAAGTAGAAATTCCTCCCCATTCAGATGGGGAGGAATGGTTCTCCGCTTCAGCCCTTCCGCGCGGCGGCGATGAGCTGCTTCAGCGTGTCGGCGTCGATTGCGCCCGGCACGAACTGGTCGCCGATCACGAAGGCCGGCGTGCCGCGCACGCCGAGCGCGGAGGCGAGCGCCAGGTTGTGGTCGATGATCTCCTTCAGCTTCGGATCTTCCATGTCCTTCTGAAGCTGGGTGACGTCGATGCCGACCGAACCCGCGATCTGCATGATCTTGTCGCGGTCGAGCTTCCCGTTGAACTCCATCAGCGCGTCGTCGAAGGCGAGGTGCTTGTTCTGCGCGCGCGAGGCGAGGGCGGCGAGGGCGGCGATGCGCGACGCCTCGCCCAGGATCGGCAGGTCCTTGAACACCAGCTTGACCTTGCTATCGCTGGCCAGGATCGACTTCACCACCGGATGGGTGCGCTTGCAGTAGGGGCACTGGTAGTCGCTGAACTCGACAATGGTGACGTCGCCGTTGGGATTGCCGGCGATCGGGCTGTCGGGATCGCTGAGCAGCGCTGTGCGGTTCTCGTGGATCGCCTTCTGGGCCGCAGTGTTTTGCTGGCTGTCCTGCTTGCGCTCCAGCTCTTGCATCGCCTCGACCAGCACCTCGGGATTGGCGATCAGGTACTCGCGGATCGCCTTGCCGAGTGCGGCCTTGTCACCGGTCATGGAAGCAGCCGCGGGGGCCGCGGCCGCCAGCTGGCTCGGCATGGTCGCGCGGACGCCGAGGAAGGCGCCGACGGCGATCAGGGCGCCGCACAGAATGAGAAGAACGGAACGCATGGGTGGGTTCACTCCGAAGAGGGGATTATCTCTTTTTGGGCCGGGAATCGATATAGGCCGTGAGGTCCTGCGCGCGCTGCC
>DASXQC010000920.1:0-12893 GCA_036493235.1 Reyranella sp. | reverse complement strand
GGTGACCGATGTGGCTCCGATACCTCTTCGCTGCGATCCTCGTCATGCAGCTCCTGGCCTGTAGCGGCAACGGGCGCAACAGCCCGGCCGTCGACCAGATCGAGCGCCATCACGAAGAAGAGCTGATCCGCATGGGCGGCGGCGGCAGCATGTAACGCCGCTGAAGTCTTTTGCTTGGGGGCGCGCCACTCCGTGGCGCGTCTTCTCTCATGATCAAAAGGACCGCAATCTTCCAGCTCGCTCATGAGCGCGCAGGATGCGCGCGGTCCAATGAACATGACGCGCCACGTGGCGCCCCCCCAGCGAAAGACGACTTCCTAAAGTGAGGCCGCCGAGACTAGGGGGCCTGCACGCCCTCCGCGACGCCCGGAGCATGCATCTCGCGGAACAGCCGAGGCGGCATGCCGAACCGCCGCTCGAACGCCTGGCCCAGCCGCGCCGACGACTTCAACCCGACGCGGCCAGCGATCGTCTTCAGCGCCAGGCCGTTCGACAGCAGCGTACGCGCCGCATCGAGCCGCAGGTCCTCGACGAAATGCGCCGGCGTCTTGCCGGTCGCCTCGGTGAATTTGCGGTAGAAGCTGCGCTCGCTGTAGCCGGCGTGACGCGCCAAGGTTGGCACATCGAGCTCGCGGTCGAGATGGTCCTGCATCCAGTCGATCAGCGAGGCGAACGGCGCGTCGGCCGTGGCCTGCGCCTGCAGCATCGGGCTGAACTGCGACTGGTAGCCCGGCCGCCGCGCATAGAGCACGAAGTGGCGGGCGATCAGGTTGGCCGTCGCGGCGCCAAGATCGGCCTCGACGAGAGCGAGCGCCATGTCGATGCCGGTGGTGACACCCGCCGAGGTCCAGACCTTGCCGTCGACGACATAGAGCGCCTCGGCGTCGACCGACACCGCGGGATACTTCTCGGCCAGCCGCGCGCAGCTTGCCCAATGCGTCGCCACGCGCTTGCCGTCGAGCAACCCGGCCGACGCAAGGACGAACGCGCCGGTGCAGACCGAACCGTAGCGCCGGGTACGCGGCGCCACCTTCTGCAGCCACTTCCGCGTGGCCTCGTGAGTCATCGCCCTCTTGAGCCCGCGCGAGCCGCCGGCGACCAGCAGGGTGTCGGGCTGCGCGCCGATCTTCTTCGACTGCAGCGCCACGCCGCAGCTCGCGGTGACCAGCCCGCCATCGGCCGAGACGATCTGCAGGTCGTACACCGTGGTGCCGGCCGTTTCGTTCGCCGCGCCGAACACCGCGGCTGCGCCGCTGACATCGAGCAGCTGGCAGCCCTCGTAGGCCAGGATGAAGAGCTTGTGTGTCATGGCAGAAAATAACCATTCTTTGTCATTTCTGCCAAGCCCGATTGCCCGTAGGTTCTGGCCGACCCGAAGGAGAACTGCATGGCCAACCCAATCGCGATCGGCATCCTGATCTATCCGAATGTCACCCAGCTCGACGCCACCGGCCCCGCCCAGGTGCTGGCGCGCGTGCCGGGGGCCAAGGTGCACATGATCTGGAAGACGCGCGATCCGATCCCGACCGACGCAGGCTTCTCGATCGTTCCCAACACGACCTTCGCCGACTGCCCGACGCTCGACGTGATCTGCGTGCCGGGCGGCGGCGGGCAGGTGGCGCTGATGACCGATCCCGAGACGCTCGACTTCCTGCGCAAGCAGGCGGAGACGGCACGCTACGTCACCTCGGTCTGCACCGGCTCGCTGGTACTGGGCGCGGCCGGGCTGCTGCAGGGCTACCGCTCGGCCTGCCACTGGGCATGGCGCGAGATGCTGAGCGACTTCGGCGCCATCCCGGTCGCCGAGCGCGTGGTGCGTGACCGCAATCGGATCTCGGGCGGCGGCGTCACTGCCGGCATCGATTTCGGCCTCACCGTCGCCGCCGAGCTGGCCGGCGATGAGGTCGCCCAGACGATCCAGTTGATCCTCGAATACGACCCGGCGCCGCCATTCGATTCGGGCTCGCCAGAGAAGGCCAGCCCTGAGCGCGTGCAGCGCCTGCGCGAGCGGCTCGCCCCCATGCTCGAGACCCGCCGCAAGGCCAACGCCGAGGCGGCCGCGCGACTCGGCTAGCGCATGCACTCGTAAATTCGGGACCTTCGCGACCCGTCGCCGTGTTCTGGCGGACGATGGTTCATCAAGAAGCTAGGTCTGGACGACCTTGTACATATACGGCGGAACGTTCGTGATTTTCTTACCATCGCTGAATGTGACGGCTCTTTCCGTATCGCTCATGTTCCACACGACATACGTCGGGCGCCGTTGCCAATTAGGCCCCCTCGGTCCGATAAACTTGACGGCGAACGGATAGTCAGCCGAAGCGGTCGCGTCTCTTACCCCCAGTTGGCAAACGTTATAGATCCAGTAGTAGCTGGAGGAGACCGCCTGGCCGAGCAGCGGTGTCCAACCCTTGCCGTAGATCTTTTCGTCGCCGGGCGAGCCGATTGCCTTTTCAAGTTCACCCCAAACGTCTTTCGATGAATGCGCCGGTGGATCGTTCCAGAACACCTGATCGCAGTTTGGGTCGATGGTGGCGATTGCTTGCCACGCGATGGGCTCCCAGGTCGTGGCGAACAGGGTCGGCCTGTAAGCGTCGACGGCACCGACAACGGTCAATAGTGCAGGGTTCTTTCTGGCGACAGTGTAAGTCTTCCCGCCGAAATCAGCGACAGCCCAGGTGTTGCCGTCCACCTTCGTGCAAATCACCCTGTTCTTCGTAGCGTCTTCATCGTGCCTCGTCGCCAGATTGAAGCCGATCTGGTTGAACTGGGTACGCAGGCCCTCCGTGATGTGCTTGTCCGGAGTGCTGTTGTTCACACTTGCATCCAACTCTGTCACGAAGGCGGCGATGGCTGAGCCGGACGTGAGAGTGGCCAGTGGTACCTTGTTGTTGTAGTTGTCCCACAGGAACTTGGAATTGTCGTAGCACCACCGCCATGCCTTGCCCAAGGTCGTCTCAATTGCAGGATCGCTGCTGCTCAGATAGAGCGATCCGCCATGGAACGGCATCCACTGAATGCCGGTGAGGTAGACGGGTTCCCAGCCGAAGAAGGTCGACTGCTGACGATAGCCATTGAAGACGTGGCAGAAAAAGTGGGCGGTGGGAGACTGAAGTCCACCCTTCATGGCCACGGCATAGTTGTCGTCGATGACCGTCTGCGGCGAGCCGAGCGGATAGAATGTCGATCCGCGCTGCCTGCTCTGGGCGCAGTCCATCCAGTATTCGTAGAAGGACATCATCTCGTGCGTGTACATCCAGATGCCGAGATCGCGCAGCTGCGTGTCCTTGGTCAGCTCGCCCCACTGGATCACTCCGGTCCAGGCGCTCATGGCCTCCGAGACGGATTCCTGATCGATGACGTTGACCCTGAGGCCGGATGCCCAGGAATGACCGAAGTACCCGTCCATATATCTCATGAACGGCATCGCCGGACCGTTGGGGAACTTGCTGGCGTTGGCGCCGATCGGCTGCATGTCGCCCCGCAACGGATTGGCGATGTCCTTGATGATCAGGTTCACCGTCGCGCCGTAGTTCTTGATGAACGTCCCCGGCGCGTTTTCCGAGTCGAGATTCCGCGCCTGCGCCAGCGCGAGCTGCGCAGCGGCCCGGAGCCAATATCCGTAGTGGAAGTGATGGTCGTTGATCAGCGTGTCGGCATCGAATCCCGTGGGATAGGGAATCAATGTTGACCACTGCTGATCATAGTAGAGGAACTGCTGGTTGCTGAACAGACCGTCACTGCCGGCGAACGTCGCATTGCCACGCGCCTTTTGCCAGGTCGCGACGCCCGGCGGAAATGGCGTGCTTGCCGTTGCGTAGAGCAGGCCCCCGCTCAACCATTGCCCCAGCTGGGCATTGAGCTGCTGGATCGCCGCCTTCGTGGCGTCCGAGAGCCTGAGGCTGTTGACCGCCGGAATCAGATCGCCGACCAGGGCGACAAGCTTGCCCCAATTGTAGCTGTCTTCGCTGAACTTCTTCTGATGGACCGGGGCCACGGGAATGAAATCGCGCGGGAAGCCCGTCTTGGACAGGTCAGCCGCCCAATTGGGGGTCGCTGCATCCTGGGCCATCTGCGCCTTCAAAGTCTGGTCGATCGTTCGGTGAGGCACGGTGCTCTTGTAGTCGTAGACCTTGAACGTTTCCGCTCCGGTAAGACCGGCCATGTTCGGCAGATGAGCAAGGAGGCCGGGAAAGGCGTAGGTCGTCGTGAAGGCGGGCGCCTGATTGCCGTCCCACGCAGCGAGCCTCAACGGCCCCGCATTGGTCCAGTAGATCTGCCTGATGCGATCGCTTTCCTTGTCGAGGAAATTGGCTGTGTTGTTGGCGTATCCGCGCCATTGGTGCGGGAAGAGGCCGAACAACGTGCCGGACGCGCCTGCCGGCTGGCCGGCCGGATAGGTGAGGTTGAACAGGAACTGCGTGGTGACCGTCGTCCTTCCGTCGACGGTCTTCACGTCAGGCGTGAAGCGGTTGCCGTCATTCGGACCGAAGCGCGTGCCGGTCCCGTCGTCCTTGCCATTTGTCAGGTGTCGAGGGCAGCCGTACGCATATCGCTGCATCGATTGCCACATGCTGCGCAGTGTGACCGCCGCCCCAACGCCGTAGGCGGGATTGTCGTACTGGCGATACTCGTCCGCCCCAAGCGTAGGCATGGCGCAGATGATCAGCGTCTTGGTCTCTGTCGTCGCTTGGGTGAAGTCGCAGACCAGGTGTCCTTGCTCGTCGAAGGTCCAGCGCCCTCCGGTCGGGGCGATCAGGGCATAGCTGGCGTAGTAGATGCCCGTTGCGTTCTCGCCCGGCGTGTATTCGTAACCGATCGTGATGCCGACGACGCTCGCATTGGCCGGAGGATCGACCGGCCGCGCGGATTGCGTTTTGGGAATCAGCACGACTTGAGCGTCACTTGTCGGCTTTGCCGTGACGTCATTCTGCGTGATGACGATGTTGCGGTCCCTGGCGCTGAGCAAAAACTCGAAGTTGCCCTGCGGGATCACCGTCGGAGTCACGGGACCGTCGTCAAGCAGCGCGGATGACTGGAAGGCACGTTGAAGAGCGTTCGCGAGGTCGACTTTCTTGGAGTTCAACGGCACCGGGATCTCGTGGCTCTCGTCCCCCGACTTCCCGACGCGAACGTCGAGCGAGAGGGGCGGATGGTGCGGATCGGTGACGGTGTCAGCACCGGCGATTTCAGTACTGACGCCGGCCGGTGACTGGCATCTGTAACCTTCCGGGAACCACGCCCGCACTGGCGTCGTCGGCAGTTTGCTGAGCGTCAGGCACCCGTAACTGGTGTTCTTGTCGAACGTGACGAACGCCAGAGGGGAGCCTGTAGCAAAGGTCACCGCGACTGACTGGCCCGCGGTGTTGGTCAGGCTCGCTGTCGCGGCCCAATCACTGAACCCTTCCAGACGGGCGTATGGGGCGGTCTTGTCGGTCGGTACCGGAAATGTAGCCGGCACGTAGGTATTTCCATTCTTCGTTGCGGGCGCGATCCGGAAATCGTTCTGGGCATTGCCGTAATATTGCGCAGCAAGCTGCCGGCCCTTCTCGGGAAGGGAGGGCCAGTAGCTGTGTCCTCCGAAATTGAACACCGGCGGCGTGGAAAACTTGAATCCCTCGACCGTTGAATCGATCGTCATCGGGAGTGGCAACGCTCCCGGATAGTTGTTCGCAGCTGCAAACGGCGTCCACGGCCGGTTGCTTGCGACAGGCCCCAGTTCCTTTGGCAAGCTACTGCCGACAAACGGGCCGTAGTTCACGTCCCCAGGGCAGGAGTAGGTCTTGTACCCCAGCGCGTCCGGCGCAGGCACGGCCTTGAAATTGTCGTAACGTTCCTTGGATGAGGCACCGAGAGCCGTGAAGTAGTTTCCAGCAGCATCGCCCGAGGAATTTTTGCTCAATGGAATGGTCATTGTCCTGTCCTCACGGATCAATTCGATCACGCAACAGCACTCTCACTTCCCATTGACGGGCCGTGTCCAATTGGCGAAATGCTGTCGGAAGTCGGCGGCTGTCAGGACTATACCCGCTTCCGCATATTCATAATTGCATATGTCGTGAGTGATACAACCGTTTCTTCGACATCATCGATATTTCTTCGAGACCGAATCGAGAATTGCCGCAGCTTCGTAGATCGCCAGGTGCAGGACCCGATGAGCGGGCCCTGAGCTTTCGGCTCCGCTCAGGCCAGGGGCCGGCGGTCCACTGAGCCATGAAAGCTCAGAAGCGATTGATACAAGAGTGACATTGGCCCGTTCGCTCAGTGCAGCGACAATGCGACGGAAGGAGCGCCCGCCTTGTCCGTTTCCGCGTCCATCCGACGGTTGGCCTGCCTGCTCGCCTGCATCACGGCGATGACATCGGCAGCGTTGGCGCCTGCTGCCTTTGGCCAGGAGATGCCCATCGAGAAGGCCACCGGCTCGGAGTTGCGGCAGGCGCTGATCTGGACCGGCTATTTCGAGCTGTGGGACGGCGACCCGACGGCGGCACTGCAGAAGGCGAGCAAGTCATGGCAGGCCGCCAAGGGCTACGAGCAGACCGGCAAGCTGGGCGAGGACCAGGCCAATGAGCTGATGGCCGAGGCGGTGAAGCACCGCAGCGCGGTCGGCTGGTCGACCCTGCAGGACAAGTCGGTCGGCTTCTCGGTCGGCGTGCCGACCAAGCTCGTCAAGTTTGCGACCACCCGCACGAAGAACGGCAGCACGATCTACGACTTCGACGGCAAGATCGGCTATGTGCTGGGCATTCGCTACGGCGACTTCACCTGCAGCAACTTCAGCTCTTATTACGCCTTCGTGCAGAACACCTTGTTCACCAATGTGATCTGGCGGGCGATGAACTCCGACGCGTTCGCCCTCTTCGAGAGGAAGAATGGCCAGCAGACCTACTTCCAGGCGACCTGCCGGACGTCCGGTGTCGCGTTCGCGAGCATCAGCCTGACCGACACCCAGGCGAAGGGCTACGGCGAGCTGTTCGGCGCACTGGCCGACAGCCTGGTCGTGAACCGCAACTTCAATCCGACCGCGGTGCCGCGCCCCAAGGTCGAGGACAACGACGATGGCGACGACGACGACCTGCCGAGCGACGTCGTTGCCACCGCGTCCAGCAAGTCGAAAAAGCTGCCGCCCAATGTCGATGGCGAGGGCACGACGGCGCGCATCGAGCTGCAAGCGCGCGACGGCGACGATCTCGTCACGCACGAGGTGTTCGAAAAGGTGTCGGGCGCGGTCTACGTCGTGAAGGCCCAGCACAAGATGGGCTCCGGGGTGGCGATCAGCGACCGCGAGCTGCTGACCAACTGCCACGTCGTCGACGAATCGCCCAACGTCACCATCGGCCGCGGCAAGAAGGAGCAGAGCGCCACCGTGGTGTCGATGAATATCGACGCCGACCGCTGCGTGCTGCGTGCCGAGAACAAGCTGCCGAGCTGGGTGAAGGTGCGGCCCTACGACGACATCAAGGTCGGCGAGCGCGCCATCACCGTCGGCACGCCGCAGGGGTTGGAGCTCACGGTGGCCGAGGGCCTGGTCTCGTCCAAGCGCACCCACAAGGGCTCACGGCTGGTGCAGACCTCGGCGCCGATCAGCCACGGCTCGTCGGGCGGCGGCCTGTTCGATGCCCGTGGCGAGCTGCTGGGCATCACCACCTTCTACTTCGCCGGCGGCCAGAACCTGAACTTCGCCGTCGCCGCGGAAGAGTTCGCCAAGAAGTAGCCAAAGCCTGTGGATAAGGGCTCGCGGCAGTATCCCCCTATGGGCAATTGACCGCGACTGAAGGGCCGTGATTGGCCGCGAAATTCCGCGGCCATTGCCCGTAATAGGTGATCTGACCGAGCGGTGCCTATGCTGTGCGCGAAAGGAGATCGCGCGTGCAGCAGCATGCCGTGCCACAGCAGAAAAACCGACGATTGCGCAAAAACGGCGTTAACGGCGGAAAACGGTCACGCCTGTCTTTCGCTGGGGGCGCGCCACTCCAGTGGCGCGTCATGTCTTCCGGTCCGCATAAACATGAGAAGACGCGCCGCTGGAGCGGCGCGCGCCCAGCGAAAGAGTCAGCGGCTTGCCGACGCGCTTTCGATCGTGATCGCCTTGCCGGCGGCTTCGTCGTACTTCAGCCGCCGCACGTGGTCGAGGTCGCGGCCGGTGACGCGCACGAAACGGCTACCCTCGGGATAGTCGATCGCGTGCACCGCGCCGACGTCGTAGATGCCGGCATGGCCCGGCTCGAGGCGGTAGGACTTCACCTTCTCGAGCTTGGCATCGCCTGCATCGTTGCCGCCGTCGAGGCGCCTGTAGACGCTCATATCGGTGTACTTGATCGCCTGGCCGTAAACCGCCCAGGACGAGCCGTGGTCGTGCGGCGGGCTCTTGTGGCCCTTGGCGTTGACGTGCGCCAGCACGACGAAGCCCAGGTCCTTGTCCTCGTAGAGCTTGCGCGTGCCCATTGGCGCAGCAGGCCCGACCGCCTCGTCGACGAACTGCTGGTTGGTGAGCAGCTTCTCCAGGAGCTGGCGCACCTTCTCGCGGCCGCTCGGGCTGTTGTCCGCGCCGAGGGCGGCTTGCGTGTCCTTCACGAAGGCATCGAGGGTGTAGGTCATGGTCGCCTCCTACCGGCCGCCCAGCAGGCGGCGCGCGATCACCATACGGTGCACCTCCGAAGGGCCTTCGTAAACCCGCATGGTACGCACCTTTTGCGCCATCAGCGCCAACGGTAGCTCCTGGGTCACGCCCATCGCGCCGAACGCCTGCTGCGCATGGTCGATCACCTCGGTTGCCATCTCGGTGGCGAACACCTTGATCATCGAGGCTTCCATACGCACGTCGCGGCCCTCGTCCTGCTTGACCGCGGCGTCCATCACCATCAGCCGGCAGGCGTGCAGCTTGGTCGCGGCGTCGGCGATCCACCACTGGATCGCCTGCCGGTCGGCGAGCTTCTGGCCGAAGGTCACGCGCTGGTTGGCGTGCTCGATCAGCATGTCGAGCGCGCGCTGGGTCATGCCGCAGCACCACGATCCCATCTGCAGGCGGCGGATGGTGAGGCGCAGCTGCATCGGCGCGAAGCCCGCGCCCAGCCGGCCCAGGATCTGGCTCTCGTGCACCCGGCAATCCTCGAACACCACCTCGTAGGTGCGCGCGCCGGCCAGCATCGGGATGGCGCGCGCCACCACCAGCCCGGGCGTGCCCTTGTCGACCAGGAAGGCGGTGATGCCGCCGCGCGAGCCCTTCTCGACATCGGTCACGGCCATGACGATGGTGAAGTCGGCCTTGGCGATGCGGCTGATCCAGATCTTGCGGCCGTTGATCACCCAGTCGTTGCCGTTCTTGACGGCGCGCGTCTTCATGCCCGCCGGATCGCCACCCGCCCCTGGCTCGGAAATGGCGATCGCCGAGGTCGTCTCGCCCGCCGCATAGGGCTCGAGATATTTCTTGCGCTGCTCGGGGTTGGCGGTGGCCAGCAGCATGTGCAGGTTGGGCGAGTCGGGCGGGAAGGTGAACGGCACGGCGGCGTAGCCCAGCTCCTCGTTGACGCCGACCAGCGCCACCGCCGGCAGGTTGGCGCCGCCCACCTCCTCCGGCACGTCGAGCGCCCACAGGCCGAGCTCCTTGCACTGCTTGTGGAGTCGCGCGTTCTCCTCGTCGCTCAGCGCCGCGGGCTGTCCCGACGCAAACCGCTCCAGGATGTTCTTCTCCAAGGGCATCAGCTCGTTGCGTACGAACTTAGCAACGAGCTCGCGCAGCATCTGGTGTTCTTCGCTGACCTTGAACATCCCGCTCTCCCTATGGCTTTCCGATACCCTTGTTGACGAAGTCGAGCGTATGAGTGGCGCCGACATCGAGGCCCTTGGGCAGCGCCTCGACATCAACCATCGACTGATAGAACGACCGCCAGTGCTCGTCGGTCATGGCACCTATGCCGTCGTTCAGCACGTCGCCCGACAGCACGATGCCACGCGCATTCATCACCCGGATGGCGTAGGCGATGCGATCGTCGGTCTGCTCCGGATTGGCCTGCTTGATCAGCGCGTTCGCCTCCTCGATCGCCGGCCCGCCCTTGAGATACTGCGCCCAGCCCTCGATCGTGGCGTCGACGAAGCGCTGGACGAGGTCATGCTTCTCGCCGGCAAGCTTGCGCGAGATGACGATCGTCGTCTGGTAATTCTGAAAGCCGGCGTCGGCATCAGCAGCACGGCGGGGGGCTTCCCGATGGCCTGCTCGATCGAGTAGGGCTCGGAGGTGAGGAAGCCCTGCTGCACCAGGTTCTTGTCGGCGAGAAACGGCGCCATGTTGAAGGTGTAGGGACGCAGCTGGCTGTCGCTCAGCCCATACTTGTGGCGCAGGAAGGGCCAGTAGGTGACCCGTCCGCCACTGCCGATCAGGACGGTGCGGCCCTTGAGCTTCTCGAAGCTGTCGAACCCGGTGTCGGGATGGGCGATCAGCACCTGGGGGTCCTTCTGGAAGATCGCCGCGATGGTGTAGAAGGGCGCGCCTTCGCGCACCAGGTTGAAGGCCTCGAAGCTGCCCGACATGATCATGTCGACGCGGCCCGCCAACAGCAGCTGCGTCGTGTTGAGGTTGGGTCCGCCTTGCCGCAGGTCGCACTCGATGCCGGCCTTGCGATAAAGGCCGGCGGCAATCGCCTGGTAGAAGCCGCCATGCTCGGCCTGGGCGCGCCAGTCGGTGTAGAAGCTGAGCTTGTCGAGCGTCTGAGCGCTCGCCGGTCGCGGCGACGTCGTGAACAGCGATCCCACGCCGAGCCCTGCCGCACCGAGCAGAGCGGCGCGGCGGTTCAGTCGGAGGGCGGATGGGATAGGCGCCATGGTCGGTGCGGCGGCTATACTAGCCGCGATAACCCTTCGCATAGAGCCTGAACATGCTGTCCAACGCCCTCCCGATCGATGCCGCACTGCGGACGCGCGCTCAGCGCGTCATTCCCGGCGGCATGTACGGGCATCTCAACGTCGCGCGCCTGCCACCCGGTTACCCGCAGTTCTTCGCCCGCGCCCAGGGCGCGACGCTGTGGGATGTCGACGGCAATGCCTATGTCGACTTCATGTGCGCCTACGGACCGATGGTGCTGGGCTACGGCAACCGCGAAGTCGAGGAAGCGGCGGATGCGCAGCGTGCGCTGGGCGGCGTCATGACCGGTCCGTCGGAACGGCTCGTCGAGCTGGCGGAGCGGCTTGTCGGCCTGGTGGCGCACGCCGACTGGGCGCTCTTCCAAAGGAACGGCACCGACGCCACGACACTCTGCGTGTCGATCGCCCGCACCGGCACCGCCAAGCGCAAGCTCCTGGTGGCGCGCGGCGCCTATCACGGCTCGGCGCCGTGGTGCACGCCTCATCCCGCCGGCACCACCGCCGAGGACCGTGCCCACCTGGTGGCCTACGACTACAACGACATCGAAAGCCTGCACGCCGCGGCGCAGTGGGCCGAAGGCGACATCGCCGGCGTTCTGGTCTCGGCATTCCGCCACGACTACGGCAAGGATCAGGAACTGCCGACGACGGCGTTCGCGTCAGCGCTCCGAACGCTGTGCGACGGCACGGGCGCGGCGCTCATTCTCGACGACGTTCGCGCGGGCTTCCGTCTCGATCTCGCCGGCAGCTGGGAGACCGTCGGCGTGCGGCCCGATCTCGTCGCCTATTCCAAAGCCATCGCCAACGGCCACACGCTCGCCGCCGTGACGGGCCGCGACAAGTTTCGCGCCGCCGCCGCTTCGGTGTTCATGACCGGATCGTTCTGGTGCGGCGCCGCCTCGATGGCCGCGGCCCTGAAGACCTTGGCGATTCTCGAGCGCGACGAATGCATCGCGACGATGGTCCGACTGGGTCAGCGCTTGCGCGACGGTCTCGCCGAGCAGGCTCGCGCGCATGGCCAAGGGCTGCGCCAGACCGGCCCGGTGCAAATGCCGCAAGTCCTGTTCGCCGACGATCCCGACGTCGAGAAGGGCCGCCTGTTCGCTGTCGAGGCGTTGCGTGGCGGCGCCTGGATCCATCCTCAGCACAACATGTTCCTGTCGGCCGCGCATTCCGACGCCGACATCGACCGCGCCTTGCTGGCGACGGACGCCGCGATGGCCGTCGTGCGCAAACACTTTGGACGCGAGTGACGGGCAATAGGTGATCGGGCAATAGAAAGGGCGGGCCGACTCGCGCCGCACCCGCCCGTCTTGGCGTCAAGAAGATACGAAGATCAGATCGCTTCCTTGAGATCCTTGGCGACGCGAAACGCCACCTTCTTCGAGGCCTTGATCTTGATCGCTTCGCCGGTCGCGGGGTTGCGACCCATGCGGGCCGGGCGATGCCGCACCTGCAGGATGCCGAGCCCCGTGATGCGGACCTTGTTGCCCTTCTTCAGGTGCCTCACGATCAGGCCAACGAACTCGTCGAGCGTGCCCGTGGCGTCCTTCTTGGTCATGCCGGTTTTCTCGGCCAGTTCGGCCGCAACCTTGGAGAGTGGAATGGTCGGAGCGGTGGTCTTTGCGGTAGCCATAATGGAGGGGTCCCTTTGCGTTTTTGGTTTCGCCAACCTGTTCCTGACGCCCCAGGGGCAGCGTTGACAGGTCCAAGGTTATCCACGAATCGCTGCACCGCAAGCCCCCAAAACACGAAAAAGGTCGATTTTTGGGCCTTTTGGGACCATTTGGAGCAGCCATCCACAGCTTGCAGAGAGAGCGTAGCGTGCCGAACCCCGCCCTGATCCCGACTTTCCGGACCGCCGTGAACACCTGGCAGTGCGACGAAAACGACCATTTGAACGTCCAATTTTATAGCGAATTTGGCCATGAGGCGTCGGCTCACCTGCTGGCCAACCTGGGCTTGGGGCCGCGCGCACAACGCGCCGCAGGCCTCAACCTTAGCGCTGCTTTCGACCATGTCCGCTACCTACGCGA
>DASXQC010000919.1:0-19662 GCA_036493235.1 Reyranella sp. | reverse complement strand
CTGAAAGGCTGGCGGCTGTGGGAGTTCGCGACGATGACGCTCGCCGACTTCCGCAAGCGCGTCGGCATCCCCGCCTTCACGCCGACCGAGCACGCCCGGCTGCTGGCCGACGACGGACTGCTCGAAGCGTAACGTCCGGCGTCAGGTAGCCCACCAGAAGCCTGGTGACCTCATCGATGAACCGGTCCCGGTCGTCGTCGAGCGTATCGCGCTTGTTGATGACGTACTCGTGCGTCAGCGCCTCGGCAGTGGTGACGCAGATGAAGGTCGCCGAGTCGAGGTCCCGGACCGAGATCTCGTCGCGGCGTTCCTCCAGGTAGGCCCTGATCAGCAGGAATGTCTCGCGCTGCAGCGCCTCGATCTTGGCGAGCTGGCCCATGCGCGGCACCTGCTCGGCGAAGATGCGATGCAGGGCACTGTCGACCATGTGGGCGTCGACCGCCGCCTTCACCAGCGCGCGCATCGCTGTTGCAAGGTCGCTCGATGCCACTTCCTTGAGCGCCTTGCGTATCAGCTGAAGTATTTCCCGGTTGTGACGCGCCACCAGTGCCGCCACGAGCGCTTCCTTGTTGGGGAAGTACTGGTAGAGCGAGCCAACGCTCACGCCGGCGACCGCGGCAATGCGGTTGGTGCTGGCGCGATCGTATCCTTCCTTCATCAGAACGCGAGCGGTGGCGTCGAGCAGCGTCTCCACTGTCGCCCGGGAGCGCTTCTGGGACGCTGATTTTCGCGGGATCGTCGGGATTGCACGTGCCATCGGGCCCTCGTCCGCCAATGCGAGTAGACAATGCGAGTCATAGCTCGCAAATTCTGGGCAGGCAAACGGCCTCCTCTTCCACTGAAGGATTTGAAAGGCACGGCGATGTTCACCCTCCCCTATCGCACCCTGATCCAGCAAAAGCGCTGGGCAACCAACGGCCTGAACGCGGTCCTGGCGACCGCTCTCCAGCGCCTGCCCGCGGACGAACAGGTCCTGGTCCGACGGCTGCTCGACCACATCCAGACCGTCGACGAGATCTTCCGCCACAATCTCGTCGAGTGCTCCCACGGCTACACGGCGCCGCGTTCCGCCGAGATTCCGGCCTTCGATGTCCTGGCCCGCGACGCCCGCGCGACCGCCGACTGGTATGCCGACTATGCCGACGCGCTGCGGCCGGAAGAGGTCGACGAGACGGTCGACTTCGCTTTCTCGAGCGGCGAGGCTGCAAGCATGACGCGCGGCGAGATGCTTCTGCACGTCGCGACGCATGCCGCCGGCCACCGCGGCCAGGTCGCGCTGCTATTGCAGAAGAACGGTATCGTGCCCTTCCCGGACCGGATCACGGACTTCCTGAAGGCCGGGCAAATCACCGAGGTCGCAGCATGACGAAGCCCATGGAGCCCCTGTCGCTCGAGCGTTTCCCGCTTCATCTCGGCCTCGGCGCCCGCGCCGTGGCGCAGCCCGAATTCACCGGCATGGAATGGTACGCCGCCTATGTCGACCGCCATGCCGCCGACGGCAGCGAAGGCCGGCTCGTCTCGCTCTCCAGTTTCCGAGAGAACTGGACGAGCTGGGAGCGGCATCCGGCGGGCGACGAAGCAGTGATCTGCACCGCCGGCGAGATCACGCTGATCCAGGAACTGCCGGACGGGCCGCGCAAGGTCACGCTGCGGACGGGCGAATATGCGATCAACCCGCGTGGCGTCTGGCACACGGCGGACGTCGCCCGCCAGGCCACGGCGCTGTTCATCACGGCGGGTGTGGGGACGGAGCACCGCCCTCGGTCGTGACGCCGCGGCCCAGCAGATGCGCCGCCGAGCGCCAGGCATGATGCGCGATCCGATCGAGCCGCCGGACGGCGTCGATCCGCGCCAGGGCATCGGCGGCCGTCAGTTGTCCCGGCGCGACGACGGCAAGGGTCGTGGCGCGATGGTCCCGCTGCAGCGCCTCGAGTTCCCGGGCCGCGCGCTCCCCGTCAGCGAGAGCGGCGGCAACCTCGGGTGAGACGCTCCAGCTGATTGGCTCGGCCTGCTCGCTAAGGGCGGATTCCGAGGTAATCGAGCCACCAACCACCTGTGCTGCTTGCATGGCCTCCGTGCACAGTTGGACGGCACCAGTCGGCTGTCCCTGGAATGCACCGTCCGACAGGACTTCCACCAGGCGTGCGGCATGATCGAGCGCGTGCAGCGTGCTCGTCATGCGGTGTCGTTCATCGTCCGTCTCGGGCGACTCCTTCACATCGGACATGAAGTCCCGCACCTCCTCGAGCGCAGCGGCGGTGGCCGCAGTGTTTTGGACCGCCCCGCCGGAAAGCCCTTTGGAAAGCGACATGGCGGTCCTCGAGAGGATATCGGCCACGACCCGCCGGGCAGTCTCGACCGCAATCACCGGATTGACGAGCGCGCTCGGATCGAGCGCCCGCTGAACCGCCGTCTGCTTCGACGGCAGAAGTCGCTCGACCACTCGGGTGAACCACGGCGTCGCCGGAAGGAGCACTGCAACGCCCACGACATTGTAGGCCGTGTGGTAGGCGGCCAGGAGCGTCATCCCGTCGACCGACGCGGCGGCAGCCTTCATCAGCGCCGCAGTGAACGGGAACGCCACGATCGCGATGATCGCCGCGATGACCTTGAACAGCACATAGGCGAGCGCGAGGCGCTTGGCCGTCGTGCTGGCCCCGATGGCCGCCAGGGCCGAGCTGGTCGCCGTCCCGATATTCTGGCCGATGATCAGCGCAGCGCCCTGATCGAGGCTCACGGCGCCGGCGAAGTATGCCGAAATGGTGACGGCGATCGCAGCCGTCGAGGATTGCATGACCGCGGTCATCACCAGGCCGACGACGATCAGGGTCAGGAGACCGATCGACCCGGCGGTCCAGCCGACACCCGGCGCCCCCAGGACCGCCGGCAGATCGGATGGATGCAGGCTCTCCGCCAGGCCGCCCATGCCCTGCTGCAAGGTCGTAAGCCCGTAAAGCACCAGCGCGAAGCCCGCGAGCGCGCCGCCCGCGGCCGCGATCCGAGCGCCGCCCAGCAACCTCGCCAGCGCGCCCGCGAAGATCAGCGGCAGCGCGTAGGCCGACAGCGAGACGCGCACACCGATCAGCGCCACCAGCCAGCCCGTGCCGGTCGTGCCGACATTGGCGCCGAATACCAGCCCCAAGCCCTGCGGAAAGGTCAGGAGTCCCGCGCTGACGAGGCCGATCGTCGTCATCGTCACCGCGCTCGACGATTGCACGAGCAGCGTGACGATCGCGCCCCAGAAGGCGCCCGACATCGGCGTCGCCACCGCCTTGCCGAGAACAGTGCGCAGCGCCGACCCGGTCAACGCCTTCAGGCCGTCGGTCATGACGGTCATGCCGAGCAGGAAGAGCCCGACGCCGCCGAGGATGGCAATTGATGTCGACATGCAAGGCCTCGCCTTGCCGATTCATAGCGTCAGACGACCGGCGTCGATAGACCTCCCGCGGCGAGGCTCAGCTATGCGAGATCAGGCGCCCGCCTGGGAGGGGCGGCGCCATTCGTCGAAGCCGATACGGCCCAGCCGCGCTTCGCCCAACGGCACCAGCGATTGATCGTCGACCAGACCGCCGAAGTACCGCGCATCCTTGTCGCTCACGACCTTCCGCGGATCGCCGATCGCCTTCAGGTAGCGGGCGACGAACTCGTTGAACGGCGCCCGTTCCGGGCCGGCGATCTCGACGATGCCGTTGCTTGGTGGTGCAAGCGCCACATCGGCAACGGCGTCAGCGACGTCGTCCGACATGATCGGCTGGAACGCGCCCGGCGAGACCCTGACGATGTTTCCCTTCGTCGCCGCATCGGCGATGCCGCCCAGGAACTCCATGAACTGGGTCGAGCGGATGATGGTGTAGGGCACGCCCGAGGCCTTGATCAGCTCTTCCTGGGCGACCTTGCCGCGGAAGTAGCCGTTCTCGGGCGTGCGCTCGGTTCCGACGATGGACAGAGCGACATGGTGCCCGACACCGGCCTCCGCTTCCGCCGCGAGCAGATTGCGGCCGGAGGTCTGGAAGAACTCCAGCACCGCCTTGTCCTCGAACGAGGGCGAATTGGCGAGGTCGATCACGACCTGCGCACCGGCGACCGCCTCCTTGAGGCCCTCGCCGGTGATGGTGTTCACGCCGCTGCTGGGCGAGGCCGCGACGACCTCATGGCCCGCTTGGCGCAGGATGCGAACGGCCTTCGATCCGATCAGGCCGGTACCGCCGATGACTAGGATCTTCATGCGTCATCTTACCATGCATTCGCTATGAAGCGATGACCACACGAGGATGCCGCAGCAGCAAATAGAAGGCTGTGATATGCGTGATCACAAGCAGCGGCACATAGAGGATCGGGATCGTATAGGCGGCGCCCAGACTGCCCGCCTGCTCTGGAAGGCCAAGGTCAACCGCGTGGTAGTAGTCAACAAGGATGTCGAGAAGCCCGACGACATTGAAGGCGACGACGAAGAACCAGAACACCGGACGAATTCTGACCGTGAGAAGCGCTAGCATGGCCAGCAGGCCGGTCGCGAAATCCCAGTAGGCAGCGAACGCAGCGAAGCTGGCCGGCAGATCGGGACCGACCACACCGGGAACAACGAAGACGAGCCCGAAGAAGCGGAAGCTGTGCAGCGTGGCGATCGCGCGCTGTGCCTCGGCCGGCTCCATCGCCTTGAGCCATGGCCAGATGTATGCGCCGAAGCAGAGCCCCCACGCGACGTAGCCCAGCACGAGATGGGTCTGAAAGATGAGTTGCGTTGACATGGGATCTCCTCACACGGCCTCGAACACCGCGGTCAGGATGCCGACCCGGCCTTCGATGAGATTTCGTCCGAGATTGGCAGCGAGCTGGGCGAAGTCCGGTCCCATCACCACGCCGAGATTGTTCCGCCGGGATAAAGCGCCTTGCATGGCCCGCTCCTTCTGCAGTCGGAGCCGCATGTAGAGCCGCTTTCGACGATCGACTATCCACGATAATGTCGACGGGCCATGAAGCAGAACTTCACAGTCCGGCAAGGCGCGCTCGACGGCGTGGAGGCCTTCCTGAGCGTCGCCCAGCACCGCAGCTTCCGCAAAGCGTCGGCGGAGCTCGGGGTGACCCCGTCAGCGATCAGCCAGGCGGTGCGCGCGCTCGAGGGCCGCGTCGGCGCGGCCCTGTTCATCCGCACGACCCGCAGCGTCGGTCTGACCGAGGCCGGCGAGCGCTTCCTCGCGCGCGCCAAGCCCGCCTTCGAGGAGCTGATCGCCGCGAGTGCCGTGGCGCGCGACCTCGGCCAGCGGCCGGCCGGGCTGCTGCGCATTACGGTGCCGCGGGCGGTGGTGCCGGTCCTGCTGGAGCCGCTGATCTCCTCCTTCTGCCACGCCTATCCCGACGTCGAGCTGGAGCTCGCGGCCAGCGGCGAGCTGGTCGATCTCGCGGCCGGGGGCTTCGACGCCGGCGTGCGAATGGGCCAGTTCATCGATCCCGACATGGTCGCGGTACGGCTGTCGCCGCCGTTTCCGTTCGTCGTCGTCGGCAGCCCCGATTACTTCCGCCGACGCAAGCGGCCGGAGGATCTCGCCGATCTTCGCCAGCACGCGTGCCTGCGCATGCGCCGCACCAACGGCGCGGTCGCGCCGTGGTCGTTCGTCAGCGGCAACAAGCCGATCGAGGCGACCGTCGCAGGCCCACTGATCGCCAACGACTTCCCGACCCTCCTCGGCGCTGCCCTCGACGGACTGGGCCTTGCACAAGCGCCGGAGCCGATCGCCAACGGAGCGATCAAGTCCGGAAAGCTCGTGCGCGTCCTGCAGCCGTTCGAGCCGATGGTGCCCGGCGTCTTCCTCTACTATCCCAGCCGCCACCGCATGACGCCGAAGCTCCGCGCCTTCATCGACCACGTGAAGAGTGCGGGTGCCGCCGGAACACCACGCGCGAAAAAGCGCGCGAGCTAGATGCCGCCGCGCTCGACAGGCCCCTCGGATGGAGGCTCGCCCGTCGGCCCCGCGACCAGATGCCAGCCGACCAGCACGGGCAGCAGGAGAAGAATCCCGACCGCGACTCCGGTAAGCCGCGCGATGCCGGGCCCGATCTCGGCGTGGGCATAGCTGTCGGGTACGAGAGTCACCAGGATCGCCAGGGTGAATTGGGTTCCGGCATAGGCGATTGAGCTCTGGCCGTTCTCGATATGCCGGCCCACCACGACCCCGAGCACTGTCCCCGCGATCAACACTGGTACGACCATGTGGACTGTGGCGTGCGCCAGGAAAAGGAACGCCGCTGCGAGAGCGGCACCACAACCACAGCCGCCAGCCCGCAGCACGATCCGGCGGCCGACCGGCATGAGGCCGCTTTTGCCGATGCCGCTGAGCGGGATGAGCATGAGCGCCATGATCGTGACGGCAGCCTGCGAAAGCTGAGCGACCTCGAAGGCCAGCCAGATAAAAGGAAGCACAGCGAGCGCGATGGCCCCCTGCCCTGCGTGACGGGCGGCCTCTCGGTGCCAGCCAACTCCCGTCGCGGGCGGGTGCGGTGAGTCCGGCCAGCGTCGCCGAAGCGTGAAGGACGAAAGCATGCTGACCAGAACGCAGGCAACGGTGCCTGCAACGGTCTCTTTTAGACGGGTCGAGGCGAAGGCCGAGACTGCATCGTGCGAGTTCTCGATCTTGTCCAGCAGGACCATGGCGAAGGTCAGGCCGACAAACAGCCAGGCGTAGCTGCGCCTAGCGGTCAGCGCGCCATAGAGCGTGCCGCCGCCGACCAGCGCCAGGGCGACCGCTGACGCCGCGGCGCTGGTCCAGATCACCGGGGTTACGACGAGTGCCAAGAGCGCACCGGCGGTCGTACCAACAACGCGCAGCACGCCACGCAGAAGGCTGTCCGAGATGTGGCCACGCATCACCATGTAGCCGGAGAATGCGGCCCACGAGTAGTTCTGCACGTCCGCAAGATGCCCGAAGACGATCGCAAGTAGAACCGAAGCGACGCATTCGAACTCGTCGACCATCCGCGGACCGGGCGTGAGAAGGTCCCTCCCCGCCGCCGCGAAGAGCTGCCGCCACGGGCGGTGTGCAGCTCCGCTGTTCATCGGCTGCGACGACGCTAGAACATGTCCGGCGTAATGACGTTCTGCGGCCGCGGCCCGAGCATCGCCGCGCGCATGGTTTCCGCCGACTTAAGCCGGATGTCGTCCCAGGCCTCGGGGGTGAAGAAGGCGGAGTGCGGCGTGATGATCAGGCGGCCCTCGCACCACGGCTCGCGCGCGCGATAGGCGCGCAGCAGCTCGGGGATGGGCTCGACCGGCGGCTCGATGGGCAGCACGTCGAGGCCGACGCCGGCCAGATGCCCGCGCTTCAGGAGATCGGCAAGCGCGTCGACATCGCAGATCGGACCGCGCGCCGTGCTGACCACGACGCCGCCCTTCGGCATGCGCTCCAGCATCGGACGCGAGATCATCCCCCGTGTTTCCAGCGTGAGAGGCGCGTGGATCGACAGAGTGTCGGTCTGCTCCATCAGCGCCTCGAGCGAATTCACACGCTCGACGCCGACCCCGAGCTCTGTGCCGTTCGGCATGTACGGGTCGTAGGCGACGACGCGGAACTGGAAGGCCTTGGCGCGCAGCGCGGCGGCCGTGCCGATGCGGCCCAGGCCGACGATGCCGAAGGTCTGCACGCCGTTGCGCTTCAGCAGCGGATCGCTCACGTAGCGCCACGGCGCAGGCTGCGGCCGGCGCTGCGCCTCGAGATGGAGCGCGATGCCGCGGCGGAGCGACAAGGCCAGCGCCAGCGCGTGATCGGCGACTTCAGTGGTGCCGTAGTCCGGCACGTTGCACACCATGACGTTGCGCGCCGCGGCAGCCTTGCGGTCGATCTTGTCGTAGCCGACACCCATGCGCACGACGCAGGCGAGCTTGGGGAACTTGGCAAGATGCTCGGCGGTCACGCCGTGCCGCAGCACCATCAGGCCGTCGACGTTGACGCAGTCGCGCTCCTCGAGCTGCGACAGGTTCTCGACGTTGCACCACACGACGCGCACGCCGTCGCCAAACACCTCGCGCTCAACCTTGTCGTCGGGGTAGAGCTTCTCCGCATACAGGACTGTCTTGACCATTGCTGGGGCATCTCCTCGGAACGTGATGCATCGCAGCGCAACGCGACGTGCGCGTCAACGTTGGCACTCCCGAGGAGATTGCTCCATGAAATGGACCGGCCTGGCCGCCTGCATGGCAGTGGTCGTGACAGCCTGCACGACGGCACCGGGTTCCAAGGATCCCTTGGTTGGATTCGGCCCGAACCCACCCCTGCCAGCCCCTCAATCGAGCCTGATCCCGCAGATCGGCGTGCCCGACGTCGTCGGCTGGCCGGCGGGCGGCGCGCCGAAGGCGCCGCCAGGGTTTACCGTCACCCGGTATGCCACGGGATTGGACCATCCGCGCTGGCTGCTGCCGCTGCCCAATGGCGACGTGCTGGTGGCGGAGGCGGCCGCCCCGCCCAGCAGTGGAGACAAGACGAGCACCGGCATCCAGGCCTGGGCCCAGAAGCTGCTGATGAAGAAGGTGCAGTCGACGGTCCCCAGCCCGAACAAGATCATCCTGCTACGGGACGCCGACGGCAACGGCATGGCCGAGACGCGCACCACCTTCGCCCAGGGGCTGACCAGCCCGTTCGGCATGACGCTAGTGGGCGGGACGCTCTACGTGGCCAACGCCGACGGCGTGGTGGGCTTCCCCTACGCGCCGGGCCAGACCACAGCCGAAGGGACCGGCACCAAGGTCTTCGACCTGCCCGGACCACCCATCAATCACCACTGGACCAAGAACGTGGTGGCGAGTCCCGACAACCGCTGGCTCTACGCGACGGTCGGTTCCAATTCCAACGCCGGCGACAACGGCATCGCCGCCGAGCAGGGCCGCGCGTCGATCTGGGTATACGACATCGCTTCGCGGCAAGCCCGGATCTATGCCAGCGGCCTGCGCAATCCCAACGGGCTCGACTTCGAGCCGACCACGGGCGCGATCTGGACCGTCGTGAACGAGCGCGACGAGATCGGTCCCGACGTGCCGCCGGACTACCTGACGAGTGTCAAAGACGGCGGCTTCTACGGCTGGCCCTACAGCTACTGGGGACAGCACGTGGACACGCGGGTCAATCCACCGCGGCCCGATCTCGTGAGCAAGGCGATCATGCCCGACTACGGCCTCGGGCCGCACACAGCCTCGCTCGGCCTGACCTTCTATCGCGCCAACGCCTTCCCGCCGCCGTACCGTGGCGGCGCATTCGTCGGCCAGCACGGCTCGTGGAACCGCCAGCCACTGAACGGCTATCGCGTGGTGTTCATCCCGTTCGCCAACGGCCAGCCGCAAATGCCGGCGCGGGAGTTCCTCACCGGCTTCCTCAACGCCAGGAACGAGATCCAGGGCCGGCCGGTCGGTGTCGCAGTGGATTCGAAGGGCGCATTGCTGGTGGCCGATGATGTCGGCGGCATCGTCTGGCGCGTTGCGCCGGCCCGCTGACACCGGCCCCACGGTGAGCAGAACTACCGGTCCTTCGGATCGTCGCTCATGTCAGCGTCTTGTACGGGATCGTGAAACGTCGAAACCGAACAATCCGAGGGTCTGGGCATTCCCCGCTCGACGCGGCATCTTCGCGGGCCCTGAAGCCCATCGCAAAACAGGAAACAGGACATGCCCAGCACCGTTCGCCTTCACCGCGTTCTCGCGACGACGCCCGAGAAGCTCTACCGCGCCTTCCTCGAACCCGACGCGGTGGCGAAGTGGCTGCCGCCCAACGGCTTTGCCTGCACCGTCCATCACCTCGAAGCACGGGTCGGCGGCACGCATAAGATGTCCTTCAGGAATTTCACGACCGGCAAAGGCGAATCCTTCGGCGGCCGCTATCTCGAGCTCGTTCCCAACGAACGCCTGCGCTACACGGATTCGTTCGACGATCCCAACCTGCCGGGCGAGATGACGGTCACAGTCAGCTTGAAAAAGGTCGTGGTCGGTACCGAGCTGACGATCACGCAGGAAGGCATACCGGACCCCATTCCGGTCGAGGCCTGCTACCTCGGCTGGCAGCAATCGCTCGAGAACCTGGCGAAGCTCGTCGAGCCTGACATCAACCAGTGACGGAACCTGGACGACCAGGCTCCGGCTCCAGGCAGGCGTTCAGTGCAGCAGCCAGGCGAACCCGCGGCGGATCAACCCGGCGCCGTTGGTGACAGCCATCTCGCCATGGGCAAGCACGATGCGCTCCGGCGCCAAGGCCAACAACCTTTCGACCGCGGCCCGCGCCACCTTGCGATTCAGGAAGCTGAGGCGCCATTCGCGCGGTGCGCCGATGTTCGGCTCGGCGATGCCGTCGAGTCGTGCAAGGAGTCCGCGCCAGCCCTTGAACCAGCCCCGTGGGAAATTTTGGATGGAATCGCAGATCAGGGCCGTGCGACTCTTGTGGTGGAAGAAGAACAGTTCCGTCAGCGCCACGCTGCCCTTCAACACGATTTGCTCGATTTGTCCCGCCCAGCCGGGTTCTGGCGCCTCGCCGAGCTCGGCATCGAACCGGATGTCCCTCCTTTTCTTCTTGAGGCCCGGCGGCGCATAAGCGCGTGCTGCCGGATAGGCTTCGACCCAATCGGGAAGGAAGAGATGGTGCAGGGAGTTGGGCTCGACCAGATGCGCCACACGGCCCAGCGCGTCGATCTCGGCACGCAGAGCCGCATCCAGCCGAACCGGCGACCACACGAACAATTCACCATCCGCCAGCCGTATCACGGCCATGCGCGTGGGATAGGGGAAGCTGTAGAAGGAACAGACCGGCCCGTCCGCCACCCAAAGCTCTTCGCCGAAGGGAGTAAGCCGTGTCGTGACCGATTTGCCGTCAACACTCATCACTCGGAACCGGAAAGCTTGTTTCAAACTCTCGTCGAGCCGATCGCCCACCATCGGCGCCCGCTGCTTCACCGATAACATGCCACCCCAGCTCCGCCTACCCTACGTGTCTTCTTGTCGAAGCTTTTCAAGCGGAAGACACGGCTGAGCGGTATTGTCGACCGGCCGCAAAGTGGGAAACCTTCCTTCCGTGGTGAGGAGACGGTGTGATGACGGCACGCAAGATGCGGCTCGGTTTGTCGATCCGTGGCCACGGCTATCATCCGGCCGCCTGGCGCCATCCGGATGTGCCGGCCGACGGCACGCTGCGCGTCGAGCACTACGTGCGCAGCGCCCAGATCGCCGAGCGCGGCAAGCTCGACATGATCTTCTTTGCCGATGGTGTCGGAATTCGTCAGGACGATGTCCCGCATGGCTCGCTGTCGCGGACCGGCAGGGACATGGTCGAGCTGGAGCCGATGACCTTGCTGCCGGCGCTGGCCATGATCACGCGGCATGTCGGCCTGGTGACGACGGCATCCACCACCTACAACGAGCCGTACAATCTGGCGCGCAAGTTCGCCACGCTGGACCTGATCAGCAAGGGCCGTGCCGGCTGGAATGTGGTCGCGTCCTGGTCGGCGCTCGAAGCCCAGAACTTCGGGCTCCCGACGACGCTGGACTATGAGACGCGCTACGCCCGTTCGGCCGAGTTCGTCAAGGGACTATGGGACAGCTGGGACGACGGCGCTCTTCTGTTCGACAAGGCCGCCGGTCGCTATTTCGACGAAGCGAAGATGCACGTCCTGAACCATGAGGGGCGGTTCTTCAAGGTGCGAGGCCCGTTGAATGTCGCCGGCATGCCGCAGGGCCATCCGGTGATCGTGCAGGCCGGCGCTTCGGACCAAGGACGGGAGCTGGGCGCCGCCACCGCCGAGGTCATCTATGCAATATCGGGCTCACTCGAGGGCGCGCGTGGCTATTACGCCGACGTGAAAGGGCGGATGGCAAAATACGGCCGCGAACGGGACGATCTGAAGATCCTGCCGGCGTTTTGTCCCGTCGTCGGCCGCACGCGCGCGGAAGCGCAGGCGAAGTACGACGAGCTGCAGGCGTTGATCGACCCGTTGGCCGGCCTCGGCTCGCTCTACAGCACCTTCGGTGACCTGTCGGGCTATCCGCTGGACGGTCCGCTGCCCGACGACGCACTGGGCAGCCAGGAGCTGCGTAGCGTGAGCGCCCTGCTCGTCGAGCGGTTGAAACGGGAGAAGCCCACGATTCGCGAGCTGTATCTCCGAGCCGGTCTCACCGGCTCCGCGCGGATCGGCACGCCCGCCGACATCGCCGATGCCATGCAAGAATGGTTCGAGGCAGAGGCTTGCGATGGCTTCAACATCACGCCGGCCACCCTGCCCGGTGGCGGCGAGGATTTCGTCGAGATGGTCGTTCCCGAACTGCAGCGCCGCGGACTGTTCCGCACCGAGTACGAAGGCAGGACCTTGCGTCAGAACCTCGGCCTGCGCCCCGTGACGAGCCGTTACCGGCGCGACCGTCAGGCCGCCGAGTAGCCGCGGCCTATGCGGGGCGCGCTCTTCACCCGGATCGCGCCCATCGATGTGACATGCGATCGACGCTCCCGTTCATGGCACTTGGCGCTGTCTCTCCCGATATGCTCGAGTCTTCTGCCGATTCCCACAAATCGAAGACGAACACCAATGCCGGTTAGCCGGCTTGGAGCGGTCGAAGAATATCCAGTGGCACTCTTCCGAAGCGCAGGTCTTCAGCCTGGGAAGCTGCCCCGCTTCCGCCAAGCCAATCATTTGTCCCAACACTCTGCCGAGTGCATTCGAGCCGGGAACCGGAGCTAGCTCGACCGCTCCCGTGTCCGAGACCGCCAGCATGAGCGGAAACTTCCGGCTTGCGGCGGTAAGTCGTCGTGCTGCCTCTTTGGCTTGGGGCCGACGACTTGGCGGATCCTGAAGAAAATCTCTCAGGGTCGTCCGCAATTCCAGTGCGGCACGGTGATCGCCGGCATCGACGTGTTCCCCCCGGCGCAACAGGCCGCGCTCACGCATCCACGCCTCCAACAGACGCGGGGTTTCGATCTCGTCCCCGCCCGAGTGGGCAGCACCGCTTTCGACGTAGCGGCGCCGATCGAGGCTGTTCACGAAGTCGTAAAGCAGCGCGAGCTCGGACGGCACGTCGTATTTTTCTGAAGATTTCATAGACACCAGCATATCAATTTTGCTAGTTGAGGCAACCAAGACACTGTCATAATGGTTTAGCTGGTGTCTACTCTCTCCAAAGGCAAAAGGAGCATCTCCATGACACCTATTTCCACCGAGGAAGCTTCCTATCGGAAATACCTCCCGATCCTCGGCACCACGATGGCTTATGTCGACACCGGCGCGGGCGATCCCATCGTGTTCCTGCACGGCAATCCGACACCATCGTATCTCTGGCGGAATATCATTCCTCACCTGCTTCCGTTCGGCCGGTGTCTGGCGCCCGACTACGTCGGAATGGGTAATTCAGGAGCGGCACCGGACGGCCGCTACCGCTTCATCGATCACCAACGGTATCTGGACGCGTGGTTCGAGACGCTAGGGCTCGACCGGAACGTCATTCTCGTCGTCCATGATTGGGGGTCAGCCCTCGGCTTTTCCTGGGCGCAGCGTCATCCCGAGCGCGTCAAGGCCATCGTCTATATGGAAGCGATCGTGCGGGCGTTCCGCTCCTGGGACGAATGGCCCGATGCAACACGCGCCTTCTTCCAGGCGCAGCGCTCGCCGAAAGGCGAGGAACTGATCCTCGAGAAGAACCTCTTCATCGAGTACCTGCTCCCGCTGCGGAATATCGCGCCCGAAGTCCTGGAGGTATACCGGCGCCACTATCGCAATCCAGGTCCCGCACGAATGCCGATGCTGGCCTGGACACGCGACCTGCCCATCGCCGGCGCGCCCGCTGATGTCGTCGAAATCGTAGAGTCCTACTCGCGTTGGCTGTCGAAGAGCCCCGTCCCGAAATTGTTCATCGATGCCGAACCCGCAGGGTTCCTCATCGGCGCGCAACGGAACTTCTGCCGCGCCTGGCCGAACCAGCAGACGACCACGGTGCCAGGTGCGCATTTCCTCCAGGAGGACTCGCCAGAAGAGGTCGGCAAGGTCGCCGCACGTTTCGTGGCCAAGGTGCTCGCCGGCCAGATCTCGTAACCGCATTTCGTAACGCAGGCGCGTGATGGAACTGCAGTATCTCGAATTGGTGGAACTCGCGGCCCTGTTGCGCCGGCGCGCAGTGACGTCGGTCGAGGTGACGTGCGCTCAACTCGAACGCATAGATCGCCTCGACGGCCGCCTGGCGAGCTATGCGCGGATCACGCCGGAGCATGCGCTGGCCGCTGCGAAGCGCGCGGACGCGGAAATCGCCGCCGGGCGCTATCGGGGACCGCTGCACGGTGTGCCGTTCGGACTCAAAGACCTGTTCTGGACGAAGGGCGTGCCTACTGCCGCAGGCACCGTGATCCATCACGACTTCATGCCGGAAGAGGACGCCACCGTCGTTGCGCGCCTGAAGCAAGCGGGTGCGGTCCTGCTCGGCAAGCTCCAGATGACTGAAGGCGCCTACTCCGATCATCACCCAACGATCACGCCCCCGAAGAACCCGTGGGACGCAACGTACTGGACAGGCATCTCGTCGAGCGGGCCGGCCGCTGCGACCGCGGCGGGGCTCTGCTACGGCGCGCTTGCCTCGGACACGGGCGGATCAATCCGCTGGCCGTGCAGCGCCACCGGCCTGTCGGGGATCAAACCGGCCTGGGGGCGGGTCAGCCGCTTTGGCGTGTTCGAGCTCGCCGCAAGCCTGGATCATGTGGGACCGATCGCACGCAGTGCCGCGGATTCTGCTGCGATCCTCACAGCCATCGCAGGGCCGGACCAACAAGATCCCACCACGCTTGCCGAACCGAAACCCGACTATGCGGCTACTGCCGACAGCCTCGTCGGACTGCGCCTCGGCGTCGACACGCAATGGAACACCACGGATGTCGATCCAGCGGTTCAGAATGTCCTCGCTGAGGCCGAGAGGAGCCTCCGACAACTTGGTGCCGAGATCGTGCACATCCGCGTACCAGACGTGACGCAGGCGGTCATCGATTGGGCGCCCGCCTGTGCACTCGAGGCCGCTGTCGCACATCGCGGAACCTATCCGGTGCGGAAGGAAGAATACGGCCCCGTGCTCGCGTCAGTGCTCGATGCAGGTCATGCCGTCTCGGCATTGGACTATCAGGCCATCGGCCTGCGGCGCATGGCTTTGCGTGCGGAGTTCTCGCATCTGTTCCTGGCAATCGACGCGCTGCTCATGCCGGTACAGCCTTTTGCACCGCTTACGCTCGCCGAGATCAGCACGCTCGGTAACCAACCGAGGCTGATCCTGAAGCTGCAGCGCTATACGGCGCCGTTCGATCTCACCGGCCACCCGACCGTGACCCTGCCTGGCGGCTTCAGCGAGCATGAAATGCCGATCGGCTTGTAGCTTGCCGGACGCGATGAAGCGACGCTGATCCGTACGGCAGTGGCATTCCAGCGCGAAACGTCCTGGCATCGGCGTCATCCGATCCTTTAACGCCAAAGCCGCGAGGCGTTCACTCCGGCGCGCGATCGAGGATCGCCTGCAGGGTCTTGGCGCCGTGCGCGCCGGGTGGCGGCGCCGTGCCGGTCTCCGCGATGCGCTGGCGCTGCGCGCCCTCCCAGTGGCGGCCGTCGAAGAACCCCGTGGGCGTCAGGCTCGCCGCGTCGATGTCGTCCAGGCAGCGGGCGTTGACGCTGATGCGGTGCGGGTTCGCGCGCGGGATATAGAAGGCGTGCATCCCGCAATGTGAGCAGAACGTATGCTGCGCGACACCGGTGCCGAAGGTGTAGGCCTTGATCGCGCTCTTGCCCTTGAGCAGCTGGAAGGTGGCAGGGTCGGTCCCCAGGTGCAGGATGCCCTTCTTGGTGCAGATCGAGCAGCTGCAGTGGGACAGGAGATCGAGATCGACCTCGGCACGGAACCTCACGCGACCGCAATGGCACCCGCCTTCGCGTGTTTCCAGCATGTCGGCCTCCAGACATTCAGCGTGGCATACTCTCGCGCACGGCGGCAAGCTGCCAGGGGAAGATGAGCGTGATGGTGGAAGCAGCAGCGACATTCGAAATCGGCGTCGACATCGGCGGTACCTTCACCGACGTCGTTTGCCGTGACGCCACGGGAGCGACGCGGCTCGTCAAGATTCCGACGACGCGAAGCAATCCGAGCGCCGGCGTGAAGGCGGCGATGGAGTACATGCAGCGCGAATGGCGGGTGTCGCCGGATGAGATCGTCCGTTTCGTGCACGGCACGACGGTCGCCACCAACGCGGTGATCGAGGCGAAGGGCGCGAAGATCGGCCTGCTCACGACCGCCGGCTTCAAGGACGTGCTCGAGATCGGCCGCCAGATGCGGCACTCGGTGTACGACCTCCGGCTCAAGCCCGAGACTCCGGTGTTCCTGGCGCCGGGGGCGTTGCGCAAGGAGGTAGTCGAACGGCTGACGGCCAAGGGAGACGTTCTCGTGGCGCTGGACGAGAGCTCGGTCGTCCAAGCGATCGACGGGTTGGCCGCCGAGGGCGTCGAATCGATCGCGATCAGCTACCTGTTCTCGTTCCTCAATCCGGCGCATGAGCGCCGGACCCGCGAGATCGTCGCCGAGCGCTATCCGGAACTCATGGTCTCCCTGTCCTCTGAGGTCGACCCAGCCTTCCGCGAGTACGAGCGTACCTGCGTGACGGCGTTCGACGCCTATATCAAGCCGGTGGTCGGCCGCTATCTCGAGAGCATGGAGCAGGATCTGGCGGACGATGGCGTCCGGACGCCGCTGCAGATCATGCAGTCGCGCGGCGGCATCAGCTCCTCCCGCATCGCCCGGCAACGGCCGGTGCGGCTCTTCCTGTCGGGGCCCGCAGCCGGCGTCATCGGCGGCCTGGAGGTCGGACGCGCGGCCGGGATCGAAGACCTGATCACCGTCGACATCGGCGGAACGAGTTGCGACATCGCCCTGATCAGCCGCGGGCAGCCGCTCATCCGGGCAGAAGGCGAGATCAGTGGCTACTCAGTGCGCGTGCCGATGGTCGATGTGAACGCCATCGGTTCGGGCGGCGGGTCGATCGCCTGGATCGATGGCGCCGGCTCGCTGCGCGTCGGCCCCCAGTCGGCGGGCTCGGAACCGGGGCCCGCCTGCTACGGCCGCGGCGGCGAGCGGGCGACGGTGACCGACGCGTCGGTCGTCCTCGGCTACATCAATCCGGATTACTTCGCGGCGGGGTCGCTCGAGCTCTCGGCCGAGTTAGCGCGCCAGACGATCGAGGTGACGATCGCCCGTCCACTCGGCCTCACGCTCGAACACGCCGCACTGGGCATCCATCGGGTCCTCAACGCCCAAATGGCGGAGGCGATCCGGCTGGTCTCGATCGGCCGCGGCATCGATCCCCGGCGCTATACGCTCCTGCCTCTGGGAGGCGGTGGGCCGCTTCATGCGACCGCCCTGGCGCGCGAGCTGGGCATCCGGCAGATCGCCGTGCCGCCGCATCCCGGTGTGCTGTCGGCGACCGGTTTGCTGTCGGCCCCAATCGAGCACGAGAGTTCCGTGGCCTTCCCCCGGCTTCTCAAGGGTCTCGAATGGCCGGAGGTGGAACGTGCCCTCGCCGACCGCGACGAGGCTTGCGCCAGGCTGATGCGCAGCGAGGGTGTGCCCGCCGAACAGACGCACATCCTATATTTCGCCGATGTCTGCTACGTCGGACAGGCCTACCACCTCGAGATCCCGCTTCGGACCGATGCCGCCAATCCGATCGAAGCGCTCTACCGCGACTTTCTCGCCGCGCACGATCGCATCTACGGTCACAGCACCGAGGGCCCGGCCCGTATCGTTAATCTGCGCAGCATCCATCGCAGCACCGTGGACCGACCGGCGACGGCGACCGCTGCGAGGCCTCATGACAACAGCACGCCCAAGGGAACGCGCGACATCCTCACCGCCGGAAGCGGGCGGTTCATCCCGGCCCAGGTCTACGATCGCTCGGCATTGCAGACCGGTTTCGAGATTCGCGGTCCGGCGATCGTCGAGCAGCCCGACACGACGACCCTGATCGAGCCCGGCTGGCGCGCGACGGTCGTTGACGGCACCCTCATCATCACGGCCGATTGAAGGCCCCTCAAAGGAACGCGCGAGATGGCCACCGAAGCCCTCGACCCGATCACTGTCGAAGTCGTCCGCTACAAGCTCGACGGCATCGCCAACGAAATGCAGTCGACACTGCTGCGCAGCTCCTTCTCGCCCATCGTCAAGGAAGGGCTCGACGCGTCCGCCAGCCTGTTCACGCCCGACGGCACCACGCTCTCGCAGTCCTGCTCGATCCCGATCCATCTGGCGACGTTGATCCCAGCGGTCGCCAAAGTGCTCGAGATCTATCCGGTCGACACCATGCGCGACGGCGACATCTACATCCTGAACGATCCCTACACGGGCGGTACGCACCTGCCCGACATCGCCGTCATCATGCCGGTCTTCCATCGCGACAAGGTCATTGCCCTCAGTGGCGCCATGACCCACCACCAGGATGTCGGCGGCATGTCGGCAGGATCGGTGCCAACCAACGCCACGGAGATCTACCAGGAAGGCCTGCGGATTCCGCCGCTGAAGTTGCGCGACGCAGGCGTCTTCAACGATACGCTGGTCAAGATGATCCGGCAGAACGTGCGCATCCCCGACACGGTGATGGGAGACCTCAATGCCCAGGTCGCCGCCTGCACCGTGGCGGCGCGCCGGCTCGCCGAGCTCGCGGACGGCCACGGCCACCAGCTGGCCTCGATCTTCGACGAGCTGCTGCAGCGGTCGGAGACGATGACGCGCAAGGCGCTCGCGGCCCTTCCAGAGGGCACCTATCGGTTCGTCGACTATCTCGACAATGACGGCATCGAGCTCGACAAGCCGATCCGCATCGAGGTTGCCGTCTCGGTCAAGGGCGGCGACATCGAGTTTGATTTCGAGGGCACGAGCTCGCAGGTGAAGGGGCCGCTCAATTGCGTGCCGTCCGGCTCGCTGGCGGCGGCATGCTTCGCCGTGCGCGCCCTCACCGATCCAACCATTCCGACCAATGGCGGCTGCTTCCGGCCAATCAAGCTGCGGCTGCCCAAGGGCACGATCGTCAACCCGCAGGAACCGGCCGCCGTCAACGCGCGGACCTCCACCATCAAGCGCATCACCGGCTGCATGATCGGCGCGCTCGCCCAGATCCTGCCGGAACGCGTCCCAGCGGCGTCCGCGGGCGAGCTATTGGTCATCGCCTTCGGCGGCAGCAAGCCGGACGGCCACCGCTATGTCGTCGGCGAGTTGATCGCCGGCGGCAGCGGCGCCAGCGCGGGCCTCGATGGCGTCGACGTCATCGAAACAGATGCCACGAATTGCATGAACCTGCCGGCCGAAGCCATGGAGATGGAGGCGCCGATCCGGGTCCACCGGGTCGCGCTCCGCCAGGATTCGGGGGGCGCCGGCGCGTTCCGCGGCGGTCTCGGCGTGGTGCGCGAATACGAGATCCTCGACGGCGAGGTGTCGCTCTCCCACCGCGGCGAGCGCCACTTCTTCAGCGCCCCCGGTCTCGACGGAGGGTCGGAAGGCGCGAGGGCCTATTCGGTCATCCGGCGTGCCGGCGGGGCTGAGGAGGTCATCCCCTCCAAGGTGGTCACGACGCTGCGCAAGGGCGACCGCCTGGTCGTCGAGACCGCAGGCGGTGGCGGATATGGCGATCCACATGCGCGGGCCGC
>DASXQC010000918.1:0-13977 GCA_036493235.1 Reyranella sp. | reverse complement strand
GACATAGTGCGGCAGCTTGAGATGCTGCACGAAGCCCGAGGCCTCGACGCTGTCGCTGTGCATCAGCACGAACTCCTCGTCCTGCGCCGGTGAGTTCGCATGCTCGCCGAGCTCGTCGACGCGCAGCGCGCGATCGACCAGAGCCATCGACATCGCCTTGCGTTCGGCATGGCCGAAGGCGAGGCCGTAGCCGCGGGTGAACTGCGGCGGCTTGTCGTGGCTGCCGGCGAACTGGTTGACCATGTCGCACTCGGTGACGTCGATCTCGGCGATCTCGATCTCGAAGCCGAGTTCCTCCGGCACGAACGACACCGGCACGGCCCCGAAGCGGATCTCACCGACGAAGGGATGGTTGTTGCCGTAGCCGCGCTGGGTCGAATAGGCGAGCGCCAAGAGGAAGCCCTCGTCGCCACGCGCCAGGTTCTGCAGCCGCACTGGCCGCGCCGCTGGGAAGGTGAGCGGTGTGCGGGTGATGTCCTGCGACTCGTTGCTGTCGCCGGCCGGCGGCGGCTCGAGCATGCCCTCGCGCTCGAGGATTTTGCCGACGCGCGGCAGGTCACGGCTGGCATCGACCGGCGCGGTCGGCGCGGCGGGATGTGCGCCGCCATTGGCCATCAGCGCGAAGTCGAGCAGGCGGTGGGTGTAGTCGAAGGTCGGGCCCAGCACCTGGCCGCCCGGCACGTCCTTGAAAGTCGAGGAGATGCGCCGCTCGGCGATCATGCGGCTGGTGTCGATCGGCAGGGTGTCGCCGAACCGGGAGAGCGTGGTGCGATAGGCGCGCAGCAGGAAGATCGCCTCGACCAGGTCGCCGCGCGCCTGCTTGATGGCGAGTGCCGCGAGCTCGCGGTCGTAGCAGGAGCCCTCGGTCATCACGCGGTCGACCGCGAGGCCCATCTGCTGGTCGATCTGCCGCAGCGAGAGCTCGGGCACGTCGCGATCCCCGCGACGACGGTCGGCCACCAGCTCGATCGAATGGGCGATGGCTGTCTCACCGCCTTTGACGGCCACGTACATGATCAGGCCTCCATGACGATGCTGCGCGGGAGCGCCAGAATCTCGGAGCCGGCGATGAAGACGACGTCGACACCACAGGGGAACAGGGTGTGGTTGGCCTTCCACTCGCTCCAGAAGGAGTCGGAAAGGCCGTCGACGCGGGTCGTGGCGCGGTCCTGGATGCCGGGGCCGCGCGCGAAGCGTTCGGGTCCGGTCGAGAGCGACGGCACCTCGACGATGAGCGTCGCCGAGCGGTCGGGATAGGGATCGGTGCCGATGGCAAAGCCGTCGAGCAGCGGCGCGCGGTCGGGCGTCACCAGCGCGAACAGCGCGTCGGCTTCGCTGGTCACGATCGGCGAACCGGTGTGGAAGCGCACGAAGTCGAGCACGGCGGCGACGTCGAAGCGGGGTGCGAGCCACAGCGGCGTGTCGCGATCGATGAGCGTCAGCACGAACGCGGTCGCGGCCGCGCTGAGCGGACCGACACCGGTGGGTGGCTGCGGCAGGGCGACGATGCGGCCGGGATGGGAGAAGCCTTCGAGCACGGCGCGAAATAGCCGTTGCGCGTCGTGCGGCGGATCGGCGAGGCCGGGGGCGATGTCGGTCATATGCCCGCCTTCATGTTCCTGCTTCTCGGGCGACGGTGAAGAAGTCGACCTTGGTCGCCGCGGCCTTCGAGGTTCGGAGACGGCGGCGCGCCTCGGCTTCCTCGGTAAGTGGCGCGATGACCGTGTCCTCGATCTTCTGCTGCCACTCGGCCGTCTGGCCCAGCGCATCGAGCGCGGCGACCCGCTCGGCCTGGCGGGGCTTGCGGCCGCCGACATAGCCGATGCCGAGCTCGCCGCTTTGCAGCCGCACGGCGGCGCGGGTGACGGTCATCTCGCCGGCGGCGAACGGTGCGCCAGAGCCGGAGATGCGGCCCTGCAGCATCACCAGCCCGATCTCGGGCTGGCGCAGGACGCCATACGCAGGAGTGGAGCCCAGCTTCTGCCACAGCGCCTCGACACGATCGGCGGGCGCCTTGGAGAGAACAGAAAGCCAGCGCTGGCGCCGTTTCTGCGCCGCGTCGGGAGAGGTCATGGACATTGGGGTACGCCTTGAGACGGGCGCACCATGAGAAGGTCGAGTTACCGATCTGCTTTGGATCGATGAAGTTATTGTGACGTGGGGACCGATTTGTCCCCACGCATCACGGCTTCCAGCGCAGGAAGTTCGCGATCAGGCGCAGGCCGGTCGCCTGGCTCTTCTCCGGGTGGAATTGCGTACCCGCGAGATTGTCGCGGCCGACGACGGCCGTGACCGCACCGCCGTATTCGGTGGTCGCGAGCAAAGTGTCGGGCTTGGTCGTCTTGAGCTGGAAGGAGTGCACGAAGTAGGCGTGGTCGTGAGGCGCGAGGCCTTCGAGCAGCGCGTGGGGCTTCAGTTCGAGCAGTTCGTTCCAGCCCATGTGCGGAATCTTGAGATGCTCCGTGCCAGGCTCGATGCGGACCACGTCGCCGGCGATCCAGTCCAACCCGGCATGGACGCCGTACTCGACGCCGCGCGTCGCCATCAGCTGCATGCCGACGCAGATGCCGAGGAACGGCTTGCCGCGCTCGATCACTTCGCGCTGCAGGACATCGACCATGCCCGGCACGCCGTACAGTCCGGCGCGGCAGTCGGCGAAGGCGCCGACACCCGGCAGGACGATGCGGTCGGACTGCTCGACCTCGCGCGGGTCCGCCGTCACCAGCACGCGCTCCTTGGTGCCCGTCTCGCGCGCGGCTCGCTCGAAAGCCTTGGCGGCGGATCGGAGGTTGCCCGAGCCGTAGTCGACGATGGCCACGGTCATGGCGACTACAGAACGCCCTTGGTGCTGGGGACTGCCGTCGTCTGGCGCGGATCGACTTCGCAGGCGGTGCGCAGGGCGCGCGCGAGGCCCTTGAAGCAGCTCTCGACGATATGGTGGTTGTTCTCGCCGTAGTGGTTCCACACGTGTAGCGTCAGCCCGCCGAGCTGGGCGAAGGCCTGGAACCATTCCTTGAACAGCTCGGTGTCCATGGTGCCGAGCTTGGGCTTGGAGAAATTCACCTTCCAGATCAGGTACGGCCGGTTCGAGGCATCGAGCGCGACTTCGGTCAGCGTCTCGTCCATCGGAATCTGAGCGCTGCCGTAGCGGCGGATGCCGGCGCGGCCGCCGAGCGCCTTGCTCAGGCACTCGCCCAGCACGATGCCCGAATCCTCGGTCGTGTGGTGGTAGTCGATGTGCAGGTCGCCCTCGGCGCGCAGCGTGATGTCGATCAGGCTGTGGCGGCTGAGCTGCTCGAGCATATGGTCGAGGAAGCCGATGCCGGTCTTGATGTCGTACTGGCCAGTGCCGTCGAGATTGATCGCGGCGGCGATGCGGGTCTCCTTGGTCATGCGCGCGACAAAGGCCCGCCGACCGCCCGAACCGGGGGTCGTCAGCTCCTGCGCCACGGGCTTGAGCGAGCCCTTTTTCACTTCGCTACTCATGGGGGTTTTCACGGGGTGTTTCTAGCGAACGCGGGCCGTACGGTCGAGACCGCAGGTCGGGCGCTCACCAGGCCGGTTTGCCCATCCCGGCATCCAGCACGGACCGGAGCCGGGCAATATGCTCGGGACCTGCGCCGCAACAGCCGCCAATCACGGTGGCGCCGCACCGGTGCCAGCCCTCGGCATGACCGGCGAAGACCTCCGGAGACAGGTCGTCGCGCAGCGGCAGGGCCTGGGCGGCATAGGCCTTCCAGTCCGTGGCGTCGTGCTTGCCCTTGCTATAGGCGCCCCAGTCGGTCGAGACCGGCAGGAACGTATTGGCATAACCTCCGATCTGCCGGCCCTTGGCGACGGCGACCAGGTCGGGCATGGCCGCGCTGATGCTCTCCGGCGCGCAGCAGTTGGCCAGGAAGCCGGCGATCGGCAGATGGGCGATGGCGGCGACCGCCTCGGCAACCGTCTCGCCGCTGCGCAGCCGGCCCGAGCGGTCCTCGTGCAGGGTCCAGGCGACCCATACCGGCTTGCCGAACTCGACGGCGGCAGTGGCGGCGGCCAGGCCCTCGGCCGCGCTCGACATGGTCTCGCAGATATAGAGGTCGACATGGGGCGCCAGCACGGCGGCCTGCTCGCGGTAGAGCGGCACCAGATGCTCGAAGGTGCCGACCTTGTCGGGGCGATAGCTGCCGGAGAAAGGCGGCAGGCTGCCGGCGACGGCGACCGGCCGCGGGGCGGCGTCGCGCGCCTCGGCGGCGATCCGGCCGGCAATGTCGGTCAGCTCGGCCGTGCGCTCCTCGATGCCCTCGCGCGCCATGCGCTCGCGAGAAATGCCATAGGTGTTGGTGGTGATGATGTCGGCGCCGGCCGCGATGAAGTCGTCGTGCACCTGGCGCACGATCTCCGGCGCCAGCAGCAGTGCCGTCGCCGACCAGATCTCGGTCAGGATCGGCACGCCGCGCTTCAGCAGCTCGCGCCCGGTACCGCCGTCGAGCAGCAGTGGCCGGTCGAAGTCGAAACCCGTGGACATACGCGTACTCCTAGCCGGCCATCCACCAGCGCTCGATTGCGCGCGCGCCGTCGAGCTCCCAGTTGCCGGCAACGGCTGGCTCATGCTGCACCTTGGTGGTCATGGCATAGACGCTGTTGGCGAAGACCGGCACCAGCGCGCCGCCTTCGTCGCTGACGAGCGTCTGCAGGTCGTAGAACATCTGCCGGCGCTTGGCCTCGTCGGCCTCGACGCGCGCTGCGGCCAATAGCTTGTCGAAATCGTCGTTCTTCCAGTGCGTGTCGTTGAGCGGGCTGGCGGCGGAATAGGCGACGGTGAACATCGTGTCCTCGGTCGCGCGGCCGCTCCAGAAGCTGGTGTACCAGGGCTTCTTGCGCGCCACGTTCTGCCAGTAGCCGTCACCTGGCTCGCGGATGACGTTGAGCGAGATGCCGGCCTTGGCGGCCTGCTGCTGGTAGAGCACGCAGAGATCGACCGCGCCGTTGAACGAGGCGTCGGCGGTGTGGATGCCGATCGGCACCGTGCCGTCCACGCCCGACTTCTTGAGATGGAACTTCGCCTTGTCGAGGTCGTAGGTCCGGGCGGCAAGGTTGGGATTGTGGAACGGGTAGGCCGGCGTGATCGGTTGGTCGTTGCCGACCTTGCCGTGGCCATTGAAGATCGTCTTGAGGATCGCCTCGCGATCGATGGCGTACTTGAGCGCGAGCCGCAGGTCCTTGTTGCGGAACGGCTCGGCCGTCGTATCCATCGGCATCGAGTAGTGCAGGCGCCCGGCCGATTCCTCGATCTTGAGGCCAGGGCGCTTGCCGAGAAGCTGGACGGTCTTGAGATCGGCGCGGTTGATCAGGTCGACGCGGTTCGAGGTCAGCGCCGCCTGGCGGGCGACGACGTCGGCGACGCCAATCATCTCGGCGGAATCGAGCCATGCTTTCTTGTAGCTGTTAGGCGCGCGCTTCAGCAGGGCCCGCACGCCGGGCTCGAACGCCTCGATCACATAGGGGCCTATGCCGATGCCCGACTGCCAGTCAGCCTTGCCGTCCTTGGCCTGCATGATGTTGACGTGATGGTCGGTCAGCGAATTGGCGAAGTCGACCGAGCCCTGCGACAGGGTGATGACGACGGTGTCGTTGCCGTCGGCTTTGATGTCGCTGACGGCGCTGAACAGGCCCTTGGCGCCCGACTTGCTCTGGTCGCCGCGGTGATGATTGAGCGAGGCGATGACGTCTTCGGCCGACAGCGTCTTGCCGTTGCTGAACTCCACGTCCTTGCGCAGCTTGAATGTCCAGACCGTGGCGCCCTTCGACGCGCTCCACGATTCGGCGGCTTCGCCGCGCAACGAGCCGTCGGGCTTCAGCTCGACGAGATTGCCGCGCACCGAGAAGCCCACCATCACCATGAAGGTGTCGCTCCACGGCGAGGGATCAAGCGAGTCGGTGGTCGACCCGCCGGCGAGGCCGAGCCGCAGATGGCCGCCCTTCGCCGGAGCCGCGAGGGCGAGACGCCCCCATGCCGTGGTTGCGGCGGCGACGGTCACGCCCGAGGCGAGCGCGCGTGTCATGAACTCGCGGCGCGTCGTCGTGCCCGGCGTGCCGCCAGCGCGAATGACCTTGTCGTCCTGCATCGCTTACACCCCTTGAATCAGGCGGCATCCTCGCGGGCGCTCAGGATATCCGTCAACCAGTCGGTCCTCATCTGCGGAACCGAAGAGAGCAGCAACTGCGTGTAGGGATGAAGCGGCGCAGCAAAAACTTCTCGTAGAGGCCCGAATGCGACGATCCGGCCTTTCTCCATGACAGCGACATGGTCGGCGACGCGGCGCACGACGCCGATATCGTGGGTGATGAAGATGTACGCAGTGCGCGTGCGTTCCTGCAGCTGCTCGAGCAGGGTGAGGATCTCGTCGGCGACCAGCGGATCGAGCGCCGAGGTCACCTCGTCGCAAATCACCAGATCCGGTTCGGCGGCGAGCGCGCGGGCGATGCAAACGCGCTGCTTCTGCCCGCCCGACAATTCGCCGGGCCGGCGACGCGTGAAGTCGCGCGGCAGGCCGACGCGGTCGAGCAGCTCATCGACGCGCGTGCGCTGTGCGGTTTCGCGGAGTCCGAAATAGAACTCGATCACGCGTCCCACGATGCGGCCGACCGTGTGCCGCGGATTGAGCGCGGTGTCCGGCAGTTGATAGATCATCTGCACGCGGCGCAGCTGCTCGCGCGAACGCCGGCGAAAGTCGGCCGGCAGCGCTTCGCCGTGGAAGGCGACGGAGCCGTTCTGCGGCGGCATCAGCCCGCACAGCACGCGGGCCAGCGTGCTCTTGCCGCTGCCCGACATGCCGACCACGGCCAGCGTCTCGCCGGCCTGCAGAGTGAAGGAGACGTCGCTCAGCACGTTGGCCATCGTCCGATAGCTTGCCGACACGTTGCGCGCGGCGAGCACGGGCGCGGCGTCGGCCGGCGCCTCTTCGATGCGATCGGGCTCGGCACGGATGGCGACCAGCCGGCGCGTATACTCGTCCGTCGGCGCCTGCAGGATCGTCGCGGTCGGACCGGTCTCGACCAGCCTGCCGTGGCGCAGGACCGCGAGCCGGTCGGCAAGTTGCGCCACGACCGCGAGATCGTGGGTGATGTAGAGGCCGGCGGCACCGTGCCGGCGCAGCATCTTTCGGATCGCTGCCAGCACCTCGATCTGCGTCGTGACGTCGAGTGCCGTCGTCGGCTCGTCGAGGATCAGCAGCTCCGGCTCGCACGCCATCGCCATGGCGATCATCGCGCGCTGCAGCTGGCCGCCCGAGACCTGGTGCGGATAGCGCGCGCCGAAAGTTTGCGGCGATGGCAGGTCGAGTTCGGCGAACAGATCGGCGGCTCGGCGGCGGGCGCTCGCTCCATCGGCGGCTCGATGCAACATCAGCGTCTCCGCCACCTGATCGCCGAGGCGCTTGGCTGGATTGAAGGAGGCCGCCGCGCTTTGCGCGACATAGGCGACACGCGAGCCGCGGACCGCCCGCAACTCGGCGGCGGAGAGGCGGCCGAGATCTTGCCCGTCGAATACGACGCGGCCTGCGGTCACGGCGCAGCCCGGCCGGCGGTAGCCCAGCGCCGCCAGCCCCAGGGTGGACTTGCCGGCGCCGGATTCGCCGATCAGGCCGAGCACCTCGCCGCGGTCGAGCGTGAGGGTGATGGCATCGACCAGCGGCCGCGCGGCCGCGGACGCCATCGACTCGATGCGCAACCCGTCGAAGGCGAGGAGCGTGTCGGCCATCAGTCGCGCTGCCCCACCTGGCGCGCCAGGCTCCAGTCGACGACGAGATTGATCGCGATGGCGAAGACACCGATCGCGGCGGCGGGAATGAGCGGGGCGAGGCCGCCGTAGCTGATGGCGGCGGCGTTGTCGCGCACCATGCCGCCCCAGTCGGCGAGCGGTGGCTGGATGCCGAGGCCAAGGAAGCTGAGCGCGGCGATGAACAGGAAGTTGGCGCAGAGGCGCAGGCCGAACTCGGCCGTCAGCGGCGGCAGCGCGTTGGGCAGCACTTCGTGGAGCATCAGCCACGGCAGGCGCTCGCCGCGCAGGCGGGCGGCCTCGAAATAGTCGAGCGTGACGATGTTGCCGGCGATCGCGCGGCTCAGGCGAAAGACGCGGGTCGAGGCGAGGCAGGCGATCGTGCCGACCAGGATCGGATTGGACGTGCCCAGCACCGACAGCAGCACGAGGGCGAAGATCAGGGTGGGGATCGCCATCACCGCATCGACGGCACGCGCCAGCACGGTATCGACCCAGCCACCGGAGATCGCCGCGGTGAAGCCCAGGATGCAGCCGATCGCCATCGCCAGCAGCGTGGCAGCCAGCGCGATCAGCAGGGTGATGCGCCCGCCATAGAGCAGGCGGGACAGCAGGTCCCGTCCGAGATTGTCGGTGCCGAGCCAGGCGTTGGCGCCGGGCGGTGCCCACACGTCGCCCACGAGGTCGGCCTCGCCGTGTGCCGCCAGCACCGGCGCGAGCAGCACCAGCGCCATCACGAGGACGACGACGATCAGGCCACCGAGGCCGGTGACGCTGCCGCGACGCTTCATCGGGCGTGCCGCAGGCGCGGGTTGGTGAGGATGACCAGGATATCGGCCAGCACGTTCAGGCCGACATAGGTGGCGGCGAAGACCAGCCCGCAGGCCTGCACGACGGTGACGTCGCGCTTGGCCACGGCATCGACGAGATACTGGCCGATTCCGGGATAGACGAAGACGACCTCGACCAGCACCACGCCGACCACGAGGTAGGCGAGGTTGAAGGCGATGACCTGGATGATCGGCGCCAGCGCGTTGGGCAGCGCGTGCTGCAGCACCACGCGGGCCGGCGGCACGCCCTTCAGGACCGCCATCTCGATATAGGGCCGCGCCATGACGTCGAGCACGGCGGTGCGGGTCATGCGCATCATGTAGGCGAGGACGGCGAGCACCAGCGTGGCGGTGGGCAGCGCGATCGTCGTCAGCCGCTCGCCCAGGCCCATCTCGGGCGACACGGTGGCGAGGCTCGGCAGCCAGCCCATCTGGACCGCGAACAGCAGGATCAATAGGTAGCCGATGAAGAACTCGGGCAGCGAGATCGCGGCGAGGGCGACGATGTTGACGAGGCGGTCGTACAGCGTGTCGCGGAAGATCGCTGTCGTGATCCCGAGCAGCAGGGCGAGCGGCACGGCGATCGCGGCGGCGACGCCGGCCAGGAAGAAAGTGTTCTTGAGCCGCAGCCAGAGGTCGGCGCCGACCGCGCGGCCGGTGGTCAGCGAAGTACCGACGTCGCCGCTCAGCAACGCACCGAGCCAGCGCAGGTAACGGACGACGGCGGGATCGTGCAGGCCAAGGGAGCGGCGCATCGCCTCGACGGCGTCGGGTGTGGCCGACTGGCCCAGCACCGCGGTCGCCACGTCGCCGGGCAGGATCTCGGTGCCGGCAAAGATCAGGATGGAGACCAGGAAGATCGTCAGGAAGCCGAGCGCCACGCGCTGGAGCACCAGGCGGATCATCGTCGTTGCGGTCTCGGGGTCACCAATTCGGCAGGCACGGCGGCGGGACTATAGATCACGCATTGCGCGCTTGGCAGCGCGGTCGAGCGCCACGCGGGTCAGGATGACGCCCAGCAGCACGATCGCGCCGCCCAGGACCCGCGCCGAGGTCAGCGGATCGCCGAAGAACAGCGCGGCCAGGGCCACCGCGGCGATCGGGATCAGGTACATGTAGACCATCACCCGGCTGATCCCGAGCCGCTCGAAGCCGAAGCTGAGGCCCATGAAAGCCACACCCACCGGGAAAATGGCGGTATAGAGCCAGTAGCCCCATTGCTGGCCGCTGAGGTGCCCGAACTCGCTGAAGGAATCGATGCAGGCGGCGAGCCCGGTGAGCAGCAGCGAGCCGATCAGGCTGGTCCAGGCGAAGACTCGCAGCGTGCCGAGCCGGGCGTTGAAGGGCGCACAGCGCTCGACATAGAGCGCCCACAGGAAGGCCGAGAGCAGCCAGAACAGCGCGCCGGAGACATTGTCGAGCGCCAGCGTGATGTGGCTCAAGCTGTTGTTCACCACGATCACCACGCCGGCGAAGGCGACGGCGATGCCGAGCCAGCCCAGTGCCGACAGCCGTCGGCCGCTCAGCGACGCGAGGATCGCCGAGAAGGCGGTGGTCGTGGTCATCACGATCGAGCCGATGCTGGGCGCGGTGCGCGCCATGCCGAGCCCCCAGAACGCCTGGAAGGCGGCGACGCCGACGATCGACAACAGGACGATCGGCAGCCAGTCGCGCCGCGGCAGCGCGATCGGCTGGCGCATCACGGCGAGGGCGCCGAACAGGAACAGGCCGGCGATGACGTAGCGCGAGCCGCTGTAGAGCAGCGGGCTCATGGTGGCGAGCACCTCCTTGGCGAAGGGGTAGCTCGACCCCATCAGCAGGACGGTCACCATCATCACGCCTTCGCCCACCCAGCGGCGGCGGGCGTCTGGCGTCATTGCTTGGCCATCATTGCTTCGGCGCGGTCGAGGCCTTTTGCGCGCCCCAGAAGCCGAACAGCGCGCCGGCGACGCGGCGGATCTGGATCTCCTCCGAGCCCTCGGTGATGCGGTAGCGGCGGTGATGGCGGTAGATGTGCTCGAACGGCGTGTGGCGCGAATAGCCAATGCCGCCATGCACCTGGATCGCACGGTCCGACGCCTCGCAGACGAGGCGATTGGCGCGGTAGTTCGACATCGCCACCCATTCGCTGACGTTCATGTGGTGCTCGCGGTCGAGATGCCACGCGGTCTTGCGCACCAGGCCGCGCGTCATCTCGGCCTCGGTGTGCAACTCGGCGAGCGGGAACTGGATCGCCTGGTTGGTGGCGAGCGCCTTGCCGAACACCTTGCGGTTCTTGGCGTAGGCGACCGACATGTCGATGCAGTACTGCGCCGCGCCGAGGCTCGAGGCGGCCTGGCGGATGCGGTTCTCATGCACGAAGGTCTGCGCGACGTCCAAACCGCGGCCTTCCTCGCCCAGCATCGACGAATTCGGCACCTTCACATTGGTGAGCGACACCTCGGCGTGGTCCGACGGCATGTTGAAGGTCCACCACATGTGCTCGATCTTGAAGCCCGGCGACTTCACGGGCGTCAGGAAGGCCGAGATGCCGCGCGCATCGCCCGGCTTGCCCGAGGTGCGCGCGAACACGAGATCCGCGGTCGCCGTGTGCATGCCGGTGTTGAACCGCTTCATGCCGTTGATGATCCAGTCCGAGCCCTGCTTGACCGCGATGGTCTCCATGAAGGTGGCGTCGGAGCCGTGCAGCGGCTCGGTCAGTCCGAAGCCGATGCGCTCGGTGCCCTTGAACATGCCTTCGATGTAGCGGTCCTTCTGCTCCTGGGTGCCGAAGCGGTGCAGCAGCAACACGACCGGGAAGTTGCCGACGATCGAGCTCTCGTTCTGCAGGTCGTTGTGCAGGCCGAGCCCCTTGTGTGCGAGGTGTTCGCGGATGATCGCCATGGCGAGGTTCGAGCCGTCCTTGCCGCCCAGCTCCTTCGGGAGTCCGTAGCGCAGGTAGCCGGCCTTGTCGGCGCGCCGCTTCATCTCGGCCAGCAGCTCCTCCCATTCGTGGCGCGGCTGGCCGTCATTGTCCCAGTCGGTGCGGGCATGCTCGCGCCGATGGTCGAAGAAGCGGATGTTGTCGTCCGCCCGCTCGAGCGGCCGGATCTCGCGCTCGATGAATTCGTCCAGCTCGCGCAGGTAGGCCGCGATCTCCGCGGGAATCTCGAAATCCATGGCGCGCTCCTTCAGGGTAAACGGGCGTTTACCCGGCATTATTAGCGGTCACCGCCGCGGCAGGTAAGGGCCGACTTTCGCTTCGAGGAGACGCACCAGTGACGGATCCATGAACGTGTACCGGTCGGGAATGTCGAGGCAGACGATCCGCTTGCCCTTGAGATGGGCGCGGAACCGCGTGGCCAGCCGGGTCTTGTGCGCGCGCTCCATGACGAAAACGATATCTGCCCACTCGAGCAGCTCGCCGCTCACCGGCTCGTCGGCGGAATCGAAGAGCCCGGCGGAGGCGCATTCGACGCCGGCCCGCCGCGAGAAGACCTGCTCGGCGGTCGGGCTGCGCAGGCGGTTCTGGGAGCAGACGAACAGCAGCCGCTTCATGTCACGCCGCCGGAAGGTCGACCCGGAAGCGGGTGCCGCCGCCGTCGGCTGCGAGGCAGACGACCGAGCCGCCGTGGCGGTCGGCGATGTCGCGCACCAGGGCCAACCCGAGCCCGCTGCCGCGGCCGGTCTCGCGCGTGGCGGCGGGGCGATAGAACGGCTCGAAGATGCGCTCGCGCTCGTCAGCCGCGACGCCCGGGCCGTGATCGCGGACGTCGAGGGTGGCGCGATCGCCGGTGCGCTTGACGCTGAGCTCGATCGGGCCGTCGCCGGCGTAGCGGCGGGCGTTCTCCAGCAGGTTGCGCACCAGCCGGCGCAGGAGAAGCCGGTCGCCGTCGACAACAACCGGATCGCCCTCGGCTTCCGTGTCGTAGTGCGCGCCTTCCTCGGCGGCCAATGCGAGCAGGTCGATCGGCTCGTGGCGCTCGAGGCCCGGCACGGCTTCGAGGCGGCTGGTGAGCAGGATCTCCTCGATCAGGTGGTCGAGCTCCGCGATGTCGCGCTTGAGCTCGTCGCGCGTCTTCGCATCGGCGGTCTCGCCCAGCAGCGAGGCGGCGACGCCGATGCGGGCGAGCGGCGTGCGCAGCTCGTGGCTGCAGTTGGCGAGCAAGAGGCGATGGGCCGCGATCAGCTCCTCGATGCGCTGGGCCGAGCGGTTGAAGCTCGCGGCCAGCGCGGCCACCTCGTCGCGGCCCTCGATCTTCACGCGCGCGCCGAGATCGCCCGAGCCCAGCTGCTCGACGCCTTCCTTCAGCCGCTCGAGCCGGCGGCCGAGCCGGCGCACCACCGGGTAGGCGCCGAGCGCTATGGCCAGCGCCAGGACGATCAATCCGCCCACGACGTAGAGGATCGGGCTCGGGCGCTCGTGCACCTGGCGCGCGACCAGCCAGCGGCCGTCGGGCAGGTGCAGGGTGAAGGTCGGCCCGCCCGACCCGCGCCGCCAGCCGGGCCGGGCGCGGCGTGGATCGAAGTGCGGCGGCTGGCGGCCGGCCATCGCGATCATGAGACCGTCGCGGCGATAGAGCGCGAGGTCGAAGCGCAGCTTGCGGTGCAGCGAGTCGAGCGTCTTCTGGTCCTCGACCTGCGGCGCGTCGGCGTCGGGCAGCAGCGCGCCGGTGAGCTCGGCGGCGATGTCGAGATACTGTGGCGTCTCCTCCTCGGCGAGCTTCCACGTCAGCGCCGCCGCACCGACGAACACCGCCAGCACGAGCAGCACGGTGGCGTAGATCTGGAGGTAGAGGCGCTGCACTTACCGGTCCTGGTCCCGCGCAAACACGTAGCCGGTGCCGCGCACGGTCAGGATGCGTTTCGGCTTCTTCGGGTCGTCCTCGATGGCGGCGCGGATGCGGCTGACATGGACGTCGACCGAGCGGTCGAACGCCTCGAGCTTCTCGCCCTTCATCAGGTCCATCAGCGCATCGCGCGTCAGCACCCGGCCGGCGCGCTCGGCCAGCATCAGCAGCAGGGTGAACTGGTAGCCGGTCAGCGGCCGCTCCTCGCCGTCGAGCCGCACGGTCCGTCCGCCCTTGTCGATCTCGAGCCGGCCGAAGCGGAGCATCTCGGCCTTCGGCGCCCCGCTGCTCCTGCGCCGCAGGATCGCGCGCAGCCGGGCCTGCAGCTCGCGCGGCTCGAACGGCTTCGCAAGATAGTCATCGGCACCGACCTCCAGCCCGACCACGCGGTCCATCGGCTCGCCGCGCGCGGTCAGCATCAGGATCGGCACGTCGGTCGCCGCGGCCCGCAGGCGGCGGCAGAGGTCGAGCCCGTCGCCGTCGGGCAGCATCAGGTCGAGGATCACCGCGTCGAAGCTCTCGCGCTTCAGCAGCGCCTCGCCGTCGCGTGCGGTGC
>DASXQC010000917.1:0-2953 GCA_036493235.1 Reyranella sp. | reverse complement strand
CCGCACTACAACGCCTCGAAGGCCGGCATGGAGGGCATGACCCGCGGCTACGCGGCGCGGCTGGTGAAGGATGGCATCACCGTCAACGCCGTGGCGCCGTCGCTGATCGAGACCGACATGGTGAAGCAGGGGCTGGCCTCGAACGCCTCGCGCATCCCGCTCGGCCGCTTCGGCACGCCCGAGGAATGCGCGTCGATCGTGATGATGCTGGTCGGCAACGCCTACATGACCGGCCAGACCGTGGCGCTGAGCGGCGGCATGTCCTTCCTTTAGCGCTGCATCTTCATGAGCTGGTCCATCGATGCCGGCATGTTGGCGCCGAGGTTCGACATGATCAGCATCGAGCCGAATACGACCAGCCCGACCACGAAGAGACCGAAGGCGAGCGCCAGGAAGTTGTTGGTGTCGCCGGGGCCGGTCGAGATGTGGAAGAAGAACACCACATGCACGCCCATCTGGCCGATCGCCAGCGCCGCCAGCAGCACCGGCACAACGGGCTGCCAGACCAGGTGGGTCTCGGCGGCCCAGAACGAGGCGAGCGTCATCACGATCGCGAAGCCCAGCCCCGCGAGGTAGGTCAGCACGCTGCCACGCTGGCTGCGCTCGATCCCGGGTGGCTGACCCTGGGCGGCGTGGTGGTGGATGCGGGGAGAATCGGCCATCAGTGCGCTCCCAGGTAGACGATGGTGAACACGCCGATCCAGACGATGTCGAGGGCGTGCCAGAACAGGACGAAGCAGAGCAGCCGGCGCACCACGATCGGCAGGAAGCCGAGCGTCGCGACCTGCGCCATCATGGCGACCAGCCAGGCGAGGCCCAAGGTGACATGGAGGCCGTGCGTGCCGACCAGAGTGAAGAACGCCGACAGGAAGGCGCTGCGGGTCGGCGCCGCGCCCTCGCCGATCATGCGCAGGAACTCGCTGATCTCGAGGCAGAGGAAGGCGCCGCCCAGCACGAAGGTCACGCCCGCCCACAGATAGGTCGGGAGCGGCGAGCGGCGCTCGATCGCGAGTGCCATGAGGCCGCAGGTGAAGCTGGAGAGCAGCAGGCACATCGTCTCCAGCAGCACGTAGCCACGGTCGAACAGCTGGGAGCCGTCGGGCCCGCCGGCGGTCCGGTCGGCCAGCACGGCGTAGGCCGCGAACAGGCCGGAGAACATCACCACGTCGCTCAGCAGGAACAGCCAGAAGCCGAACGAGGCGACGCTCTCGACCGAGGCTGGCCCGCGCTCGGAGTAGGGGATAGTGACAGCGCGGCCATGCTCGCCGGGCGCGGTGAAGGGATCGGCGACGGTCATGGGTTGCTCCCGCGGAGCCGCGCCTGCTCGAAGGCAGCGATCTCGCTGGCCGGCACGTGCACTTCGCGATCGACGATCCAGCCGCGCACCAGGGACGCGATCACGATGCCGATGAAGCCCGCGATCGCCAGCCACCAGATGTGCCAGACCAGCGCGAAGCCGCCGAACGACGAGAAGAAGGCGATCGCTATGCCGACCGAGCTGTTGCGCGGCAGGTGGATCGGCTCGTAGTCGGCCTCGCGCGCCGTCTGTTTGCCGGCCTGCTTCATGCCCCAGTAGGCGTCGGCGCCCTGAACCTGCGGCAGGACCGCGAAGTTCCAGGGCGGCGGCGGCGAGGCGATCGACCATTCGAGCGTGCGGCCATTCCACGGATCGCCGGTGCGGTCGCGCAGCGCCTCGCGATTGCGGATGCTGACGACCAGCTGCAGGACGGTCAGCACGATGCCGAGCAGGACGACCAGCGCGCCGGCCATGGCGACCCACATCAGTGGCTGCCATTCGGTCTCGGCATAGTGCTGCATGCGGCGCGTCGCGCCCATCAGGCCGAGGACATAGAGCGGCATGAAGGCGAGGTAGAAGCCGACCAGCCAGCACCAGAAGGTGGCCTTGCCCAGCCCCTCGTGGAGCCTGAAGCCGAACGCCTTGGGGAACCAGTACATGTAGCCGGCGAAGGCGCCGAACACGACGCCGCCGATGATGACGTTATGGAAATGCGCCACCAGGAACAGGCTGTTGTGCAGGACGAAGTCGGCCGGCGGGATGGCGAGCAGCACTCCGGTCAGGCCGCCGATCACGAAGGTGCACATGAAGCCCAGCGCCCACAGGAGCGGCGAGGCGAAGCGCACGCGGCCGCCGTAGAGCGTGAACAGCCAGTTGAAGACCTTCACGCCGGTCGGCACGGCGATGACGATGCTCATGATGCCGAAGAAGGCGTTGACGTCGGCGCCGGCGCCCATGGTGAAGAAGTGGTGCAGCCACACCATCATCGACAGGATGCAGATGCCGAGCGTCGCGGCGGCCATCGAGCGGTAGCCGAACAAGGGCTTGCCGGAGAAGGTCGCCGTCACCTCCGAATATACGCCGAAGGCCGGCAGGATCAGGATGTAGACCTCCGGGTGGCCCCACGCCCAGATCAGGTTGATGTACATCATGGCGTTGCCGCCGCCGCCGGTCGTGAAGAAGTGGAAGCCGAGGTAGCGGTCGAGCAGCAGCATCGCGAGCGTCGCCGTCAGGATCGGAAAGGCGGCGATGATCAACAGGTTCGAGGCGAGCGCCGTCCAGCAGAACATCGGCATGCGGCTGTAGCCCATGCCGGGCGCGCGCAGCTTCAGGATGGTGGTGGTGAAGTTGATGCCGGTCAGCAGCGTACCAATGCCGGAAATCTGCAACGACCAGAGATAATAGTCGACGCCGACGCCCGGCGAGAACGTGATCTCGGACAATGGCGGATAGGCGAGCCAACCGGTCTTCGCGAACTCGCCCACGAACAGCGAGACATTGACCAGTAGTGCGCCGGAGGCGGTCAGCCAGAAGCTCACCGAGTTCAGCACCGGGAAGGCGACGTCGCGCACGCCGAGCTGCAGCGGCACGACGAAGTTCATCAGCCCGATCACGAACGGCATCGCCATGAAGAAGATCATGATCGTGCCGTGAGCC
>DASXQC010000916.1:0-3607 GCA_036493235.1 Reyranella sp. | reverse complement strand
CGGCCTCGCGGCGGGCCGCCTGGTGTTCGACGGCGTGCCCGCGCAGCTCACCGACGCCGTGGCACGCGAGCTCTACGGCCTCGAATCAGGCGACGTGATCGGTCCCGAGCACGGGCTGCCACCGGTCGGCGCGCCGGGTCTCGCTCACGCCCACTGATTTTTCCGCTCAATCGTCATTCGATCTAGCCGTGTTCGATTTTGTGAAGGGGAGAATGTGATGTTGAACCGTCGACAGATGCTGGGGACGGCGCTCGCCGTCAGCACGACTGCGCTCGCCGGCGCGGCCCGCGCGCAGTCCTGGAAGTCGAAGTATCCGGAGCTCGTGCTGGCGGTGGTGCCGGCCGAGAACGCCTCGGGCGTCACCGACCGCTATGCGCCGTTCGTCGAGTACCTCTCCAAGGAGCTCGGCACCAAGGTGACGCTGCGTGTCGCCAACGACTACGCCGCAGTGATCGAGGGCCAGCGCAACGGCTCGATCCACATCGCGGGCTACGGCCCGGCCTCGTACAGCCGCGCCGTCGTCACCGGCGTCAAGGTCGTACCGTTCTGCACGACCCGCAACAATGATGGCACGGTCGGCTACTACTCGGTGTTCTACGTGCGCGCCGACAGCCCGTACCAGAAGATCGACGATCTCAAGGGCAAGAACCTGGGCCTCGTTGACCCGAACTCGACCTCCGGCAACAATGTGCCGCGCTTCATCCTCAACAAGCAGCATATCGTGCCGGAGAGCTACTTCGCGCACGTCACCTACACCGGCTCCCACGAGAACGCGGTGATCGCGCTGCAGCAGAAGACGGTCGACATCGCCGCCAACTGGTGGAACGCCGAGGATGATTCGAACCTCAGCCGCATGGTCGCCAAAGGCCTGGCCAAGAAGGAGGACTTCCGGATCATCTCCAAGTCCGACCTGATCCCGAACTCGCCCTACGCCTATCTCGCCGACATGCCGGAGGACCTGAAGGCCGCGATCTGGAAGGCCTTCCAGGAGGCGCCGACCAAGGACAAGGCCGCCTTCGACAAGCTGTCGGACGGCAAGGACAAGGAGTTCATCCCGACCGACGCCAAGTACTACGAAGGCGTGGTCGAGCTGATCAAGTTCATCGACTCCTTGCGCAAGCAGAAGAGCTGACGCCCGGCTGAGTCGGCGTGAGCTCGCCGGTCGTCCATCTGCCGGAAGCCCAGCTGCGGCCGCTGCTGGCGTCGTATGACGCCGCAGTCCGCAGCCGGCGCTGGCATTCGCTGATCACGATGGGCTGCATCGTGGTCGCGGTCATCCTGTCGTCGGTCTCGGCCGAGGTCGACCTGCCGAAGCTGTTCGGCAATATCGGCAACTTCACCAGCTATTTCGGCCGGCTGTTCCATCTCGACAGCGGCGCCCTGGTCTGGACCGACCCGGTCGAATGGTACTGGGGCCTGTTCCGCTGGCTGCGCCTGCTCGGCGAGACGCTGCTGATGGCCTATGTCGGCACGACGTTGGGTGCGATCGGCGCCTTCTTCCTGTGCTTCCTCGCCGCCGCCAACGTGGCGCCGCGGCCGTGGCTGCGCACCCTCGTGCGGCGCCTCTGCGAGGCCTGCCGCACCGTGCCACAGCTCGTCTTCGCCCTGTTGTTTGTGATCGCGTTCGGCCTGGGGCCGCTCGCCGGCGTGCTGGCGATGGCGATCCATTGCTTGGGCGCGCTCGGCAAGCTGTTTGCCGAGGTGGTCGAGAACATCGACATGAAGCCGGTCGAGGGCGTGTCGGCGACCGGCGCGCACTGGACCGCGGCGATGCGCTACGGCGCGCTGCCGCAGACCCTGTCGAACCTCGTGAGCTACACACTGCTGCGCTTCGAGATCAACGTGCGCGAGGCGGCCGTCATGGGTTTCGTCGGCGCAGGCGGCATCGGCATGGATCTGATCGAGGCGATCCGCAAGTTCTACTACTCCGACGTCTCGGCGATCCTGGTGCTGATCGTGATCACCGTCGCCATCATCGACACCCTGACCGGCATGGTGCGCCATCGCCTGACCGGTTTGCAGGAGCGGCACTGATGGCACGCATGGTCTTCGACCCAAAGGCGATCCGCGAGCGCCACCCGCATCATTTCAGCGGGCCGGGCCGCGACCAGCGGCTGCTGATCGCCGCCGGCATCGGCGCGTTCATCCTGCTGATCGTTGCGATGGCGCAGCTTGGCTTCTTCGATTCGAAGTTCTTCGAGGGCGTCGGCAAGCTGGGCGACATCGCGGGATTCATGCTGCCGCCCAATCCCGGCAACTGGGCGCATGTGCAGCTCTACCTGATGTCGCTGGTCGAGACGATCGCGATCGCGCTACTTGGCACGCTCGGCGCGTCGGTCATCGCCTTGCCGATCGCGTTGCTTGCTGCACGCAACGTGATTGCCGCACGGCTGCTGCGCTTCATGACGCGCCGCTCGCTCGACATCATCCGCAGCATCGATATCCTCATCTGGGCACTGATCTGGATAAACGTCGTGGGACTGGGGCCTTTCGCGGGTGTGTTGGCGATCATGACTTCCGACAGCGGCAACTTCGGCAAGCTCTTCTCCGAGGCGATCGAGGCGGTCGACCGCAAGCCGCGCGAGGGCATCGTCGCGTCGGGCGGCGGCACCATCCTCGGCATCCGCTTCGGCATCCTGCCCGAGGTCTTCCCCGTGCTGGCGAGCCAGGTGCTCTACTTCTTCGAATCCAACACGCGCTCGGCGACCATCATCGGCATCGTCGGCGCGGGTGGCATCGGCCTTCACCTCGCCGAGGCGATCCGCACACTCGAGCTGAAGCAGGCCTCGTTCATCATCCTGCTGATCCTGATAGCAGTTGCGGCGATCGATGTAGTGTCGAACCAGCTGCGCTTCGCCCTGATCGGCCGTCGGAGCCAACTCGCGTGAGCGACACACGGTACGCCCTTTACTACGCCCCCCGTCCTGAGGAGCCGCTGGCGACAGTGGCGGCCCAGTGGCTTGGCTGGAATCCTGACGGCGGCTGTGGTCGCCCACTGCCCGCCTCGTCGGGCCTCGACCCGCAGCGGCTCACCGAGATCATCGCCGAGCCTCGGCGCTACGGATTCCATGGAACCCTGAAGCCGCCGATGCGGCTGATCGACGACGTGTCCGAAGCCGACTTCCTGGCGGAGGTCGGCCGCTTCGCCGCGACCCAGCGCGCCTTCACCGCTGCACCGCTGGCCTTGAAGGCGATCTCGGATTTCCTCGCGCTGGTGCCCGCCAGCCGCTCGAGCGAACTGCAGGATCTCGCCGACCGCTGCGTCGTGGAGTTCGACGAATACCGCCAGCCCGCCGGTGAGGAGGAGCTGGCGCGTCGCCGGGTGAACGGCTTGTCGCCACGCCAGGACGAGCTGCTGATGCGCTGGGGCTATCCCTATGTGCTCGAGGAATGGCGCTTCCATCTCACTCTGACGGGACGTCTGCCCGACCCGCCCGAGCGGGCGGCGGTGATGAACGTGCTGCGTCAACGCTTCGGTGGGCTGGTCGACCGGCCGTTGCCGGTGCGCGATCTCTGCGTGTTCCGCCAGTCGTCGCCCGAGCGGCCGTTCAGCGTGCTGGTGCGCTTCAGGCTCGGCGGCGGGCGTCTGGTGAGTACTGAAGTCTGG
>DASXQC010000915.1:0-5182 GCA_036493235.1 Reyranella sp. | reverse complement strand
CCGGCCTTCTCCTTGGCGAGCGCTACGAATTCCTTGAGGTCCTTCGCCGGCGTCTTGCTGTTGATCACCAGCACGTAGGGATAGGAGTTGGTCATGGTGACGGGCGTCAGCTCCTTCACCGGATCGTAAGGCAGGTGCTTGTAGACGGCCGGATTGATCGAGATCGGGCCGGACTGGCCGAGCAGCAGCGTGTAGCCGTCGGGCGACGACTTGGCGACCAGGTCGGTGCCGACAATCGAGCCGGCGCCGCCCTTGTTCTCGACCACGATCGACTGGCCCATGCTGTCGCCCGCGAGCTTGGCGATGATGCGCGCCACGGCGTCGGCGCCGCCGCCCGGCGCATAGGGCACGACCAGCTTGATCGCCCGCGTCGGATAGTCGGCCGCCCACGCGCCACGCGCCACCAACGGCGCCGCCAGCGCGCCGAGCAGGGCGGTCCTTCTGCGAATTGGATTCATTTTCTCCCCTCCCAAAAGACTACGCGAACTCTTCGTCGTGCTTCTTCATCTGCTCGCGATAGTTCTCGGCGTAGCAGCTGTAGACATGGTCGTGCGTGGCAAGCTCCTTCTCGCCGAGTTCTTTCACCGGCGGATCGTAGAGATCGAAGTGGCCGTAGCGGTCGGTGCCGCGCGCCAGCATCGCCGGCATGCGCTTCGAGCCGGTCGTGCGCACATGCGCCGGGATGTAGTTGATGCCGAGCCCGATGCGGCGATGCGGCGTGAGGTTGGGCGCCGAGCGGTGCACGCAGAGCGTATGGTGCAGCGAGAACTGCCCCGCCTTGAGCGGCATGGTGCTGACGCCTGAATCGTCGAGTGGCTCGGTGATGGTCTGTCCGGTGCGGTTGATGCTGTTGGCGAGCTTCTTGGGCACATGACGCATCTGGCGCGGCTTGCCGTGCGCCGACAGCACCTCGATGCAGCCGGCGTCCTGGCTGGCGTCGGTCAGCGCCACCCAGGCGGTGACCTGCTCGTAGGGATCGAGGCCGAAGTAGGTCGAGTCCTGGTGCCAGGCGGCGAAGGTCGGCGAACTCGCCTCCTTGATGAAGAAGGTGCTGGTCCACACCAGGATGTCCGGGCCGATCAGGCTCTCGACCACGTCGAGGATCTTGGGGTTGCGCACCAGATCGGCATAGAAGGGGAGGCAGGCGTGGGTGAGGGAGCGCCAGTGCATGTCGGCCTTCGGCACGGGCGAGCCGATGAATGTCTCGAAGCGCTGCAGGCCGGCAAGGCACGAAGCCGTCTCGTCCGGCGAGAGCACCGGGAAGGGTGAGAGGAAGCCGTTGTAGCGATAGGAGTCGACCTGCTCCTGGGTGAGCGCTGTCACTGTTTTCTCCTGCTTATCGTCCTGCCGCCAACTCGCGCGAGATCAGGATCTTCTGCACTTCGTTGGTGCCGTCGTAGATCTGGAAGACGCGGGCGTCGCGGTAATATTTCTCGACCGGGAAGTCGTTGACGTAGCCGTAGCCGCCATGGACTTGGATTGCCGCCGAGCAGACGCGTTCGCTCATCTGCGAGGCGTAGAGCTTGGCCATCGACGCCTCCTTCACGCAGCGCACGCCGGCCGCCTTCAGCCGCGCCACGTGGTGGCACATCTGCCGCGCGACCTCGATCTCGGTCGCCATCTCCGCGAGCCGGAAGGCGACTGCCTGGTGCTCGAGGATCGGCTTGCCGAAGGCCTGCCGCTCTCGCGCATAGGCGAGCGCCGCATCATGCGCCGCGCGCGCCACGCCGATCGCCTGCGCCGCCGCAGCAACGCGCGTGCTGTCCATCGCCGCCAATGCGATGCGCAAGCCATCGCCGGGCGCGCCCAGCAGGTCCTCGGCCGGCACTTCGAGGTCCTCGATTGCGATCTGGCAGGTGTCGTTGCTGCGATGGCCGAGCTTGGTTTCCTGCCGCACGACGCGATAGCCCGGCTGGTCGGTGCGGGTGAGGAAGGCCGACAGGCCACGCTTGCCGGCGTCGGGATCGCTGACGGCGAAGATCACCGCGTACTCCGCCGACTGGCCCGAGGTGATGAAGCACTTGGCGCCGTTCAGCACCCAGCGATCGTTGTGTTGCACCGCGCGCGTGCGCATCGCGGCGGCGTCGGAGCCCGCGTGCGGCTCGGTCATCAGCAGGCAGCCCAGCGCCTCGCCGCTCGCCACCGGCTGCAGGAATCGCTCCTTCTGCTCGGGCGTGCCGTGATCGCGCACCTTGGCACCGAACGAGTTGGCGGCGTTCACCATGTTGCAGATGCCGGCGTCGCCGTAGGCGAGCTCCTCGGTCATCAGCATGTAGGCGAGGAAGTCCGCGCCGGCGCCGCCCCATTCGCTGGGCGCGCAGACGCCGAACAGGCCGAGCTTGCCCAGCCGCAGCACGGTCTCCAGCGGCACCGTCTCGTCGCGATCCCATTGCGCGGCGTAGGGGATTACCTCGCGCCGCACCACGTCGCGCGTCATGTCGCGTATGGCGGTCTGTTCGCCGGTGAAGCCGATCATGTCAGCAATCATACACCCCGCGTGCATGGCTCTTGCCGCTCAAATGCACATCGCCCGTGCGTATATTCCGCTATAAGAGAAGCCATGACCGCCGCCAGCGTTCCCGTGCGCCACGATGTACGCATCATCAGCCTGATCGGCGTCGCTCACGGCGTCAGCCATTATCACCAGCTCGCCTTCGTCACGATGCTGCTGATCGTGCGCGACAGCGCCGGGCTGAGCTTCGCCGATGTCGGCATCCTGGCCGGCATCTTCTACGCCGTGTCGGGCGTCGCCCAGACCGTCGCGGGCTTCGCGGTCGACCGATTCGGCGCGCGGCCGATCTTGGCCGGCGGGCTCGCCACCATCGGCATCGCGCTCGCCCTGGTGGCGCTCGCCCATTCGTTCGCCGGCTTTGCCGCGATCGCCGTCGTGGCCGGCCTCGGCAACTGCGTGTTCCATCCCGCCGACTTCGCGCTGCTCAACGCCTCGGTCCATCCCAGCCGGCTGGGCCGGGCCTTCAGCATCCATGGCCTGGGCGGCTCGCTCGGCTGGGCGGCAGCCCCCGCGCTCTACTTCCTGAACGACATGTTCGGCTGGGCCGGCGCCGCCCTGATCGGCGCCATCCCGGGCCTGGCGATGGCGATGCTGGTCTGGGCCGATCGCGTCGAGCTGGTCGACCATCGCAGCCAGTCGCGGGCCTCGGCCGCGACGCGCGGCTCCGCGCCGGGCCTGGCGCTGTTCCTGCAGGCGCCCATCCTGCTCTGCTTCGCCTATTTCGCCCTGATATCGGCCAGCACCATCGGCATCCAGCAATTCTCTGTGCCGGCCTTCACCGGCATGTTCGGCGTCAGCGAGACCTTCGCGGCGTTCTGCTTGATCGCGTTCGTGGTCGGCTCGGCGGCGGGCGTGCTGGTCGGTGGCATCTTTGCCGACCGCGTACGCCACCATGACCGGGTCGCGTCGATCGGCTTGCTGGTCGCGTCGGCGCTGACCGTCCCGATCGCCATGCAAAGCGTGTCGACCGGCCTGCTGCTGCCGCTGCTGGCGCTCGCGGGATTCGCCGGCGGCACGACCAATCCCTCGCGCGACATGATCGTGCGCAATGCGACGCCGCCCGGCGCCTCGGGCAAGGTGTTCGGCTTCGTCTATTCCGGCCTCGATGTCGGCTCGTTCACGGCGCCGCCGATCTTCGGCTTCCTGATGAACCACGGCCTGCATGCCGCGATCTTCTGGGCCGCGGTCGGGCTCTACATCATCAATGCCGCGGTGGTGCTGGTCATCCGCCAGGCGACGACGACGCGCGCGATTCCGGCTGCCGCCGAATAGTCCGTCTTGCTTGGCCGTCATACAGTCTCGATGAATCTCAACAGACCCTAGAGCGCTGACGATCTTCTTCCCGCCATATTCTGTTGCGGCTTTCGCTTGGGGTGCTCAATCGGTCGACGTACCGTTTGACCAATTGCGGGGACACTTGAACCTTCGAAATCCCGTAAGCATTGCCTTGCTAGAAACTCAGTCGATTTAGGTCTACCGAAGTTCAACCCTAAACGGGCAATGCCGGCTATGCCGCCTCGTACGCCTCCTGCGCGACGAGCCAGTCGTGCTCGGCGTGGGCGAGGTCGCGTTCGAGGCGCTGCTTTTGCTTCTGCAGATCGGCGGCCAGGGTCGGCGGGCCTGAATAGGTCGTGGGATCGGCAAGCTTGGCTTCGATCTCGGTGCGCTTCTTGTTGAGATCGGCCATCTCCTTTTCGGCCTTCTCGATGGCGCGCTTGAGATGGCCGCGCTTGGGCTTGTCGACCGCCGGCACAGGCGCGACGGGAGTGGCCGCAGGCCTGGCCTCCTTCTTCTCCTTCTTGGCCTTGGGCTCCTTAGCCGGCCGGCTGTTGCGTTCACGCAGCAGCTTCGCCTGGTAGTCGTCGATGTCGCCCTCGAACGGCTTCACCGCGCCGCCGGCCACGATCCAGAGCTGGTCGGCCACCATCTTCACCAGATGCGTGTCGTGGCTCACCAGCACGACCGCGCCGTCATAGTCGTTGATCGCGTCGACCAGCGAGGCGCGCGCATCCATGTCGAGGTGGTTGGTCGGCTCGTCGAGCAGCAGCAGGTGAGGGGCGTTGCGGGTGGCGAGCGCCAGCAGCAGCCGGGTCTTCTCGCCGCCCGACATCAAACCGACCTGGAGGTCGCCGCGCTCGCGGGAGAAGCCGAAGCGGCCGAGCTGGGCGCGCACCTTGTGCTCCGGCACGCCGGGGCCGAGCGCGCGGTTCATGTGCTCGAACGGCGTGCCCTCGTAGTCGAGGCCTTCCTCCTGGTCCTGCGAGAAGTAGCCGATGCGGAGCTTGCAGCTGCGCCTCACCTTGCCTTCGCGTGGCGCGAGCTTGTCGGAGAGCAGTCGGATGAAGGTCGACTTGCCGTTGCCGTTCTGGCCGAGCAGGGCGATGCGGTCGTCCATGTCGAGGCGCAGGTCGAGCTTCTTCAGCACCAGCGGGCCTTTATCGTAGCCCACGCTGACATCCTCGATGGTCTCGATCGGCGAGGCGAGCTGGTCGGGCGAGGGGAAGCTGAGGTTGATGTGCTCGTCGATCGGCGGTGCCCCGACCGCGCCCAGCTTCTCGATCATCTTCATGCGCGACTGCGCCTGCCGCGCCTTGGTCGCCTTGGCCTTGAAGCGGTCGACGAAGGCCTGCATGTGCTTGCGCTTGGCCTCGGTCTTGGCGCGCTGGGCCG
>DASXQC010000914.1:0-3714 GCA_036493235.1 Reyranella sp. | reverse complement strand
TAGGGCGGGACGGGCATCCCGTCAGTTTACGGCCTTCGTGTATCCCTTCCAGTAGGGTTCGCGCAGATCGCGCTTCAGCACCTTGCCGGCGCCGCTGAGCGGTAGGGGGTCGGCATGGAAGTCGACACTGCGCGGGCATTTGTAGCCGGCGATCTGGGAGCGGCAGAACTCCAGCACAGAGTCCGACGTAAGGTCGGCGCCTGGCTTCGGGACGATGATCGCGTGCACCCGCTCGCCCCAGCGCTCGTCGGGCACGCCGATCACTGCCACTTCGCCGACACCCGGCATCAGCGAGATCGCGTTCTCGACCTCGGCTGAATAGACGTTCTCGCCGCCCGAGATGATCATGTCCTTCAGCCGGTCGACGATATAGACGAAGCCTTCCTTGTCCATCGTGGCGCCGTCGCCCGAGTAGTACCAGCCGTCCTCCAGCACCGCCTCGGTCTCGGCCGGCTTGCTCCAGTAGCCCTTCATGATGTTGGGCCCGCGGATCGCGAGCTCGCCCGCCGTGCCACGCGGCACTTCCTTGCGCCTTGTGTCGACCACCTTCACCTCGCAGGTCAGCGCCGCGAGACCGCACGACTTCAGCCGGCCGGCATAGGGGCCGGCGAGCGTGGTGTAGCGCGCCGGCAGCAGGGTCACGATCGGCGCTGCCTCGGTCATGCCGTAGCCGTGGATCATGCCCACGTGCGGCATCACCTCCATCGCCTTGCGCAACACGCCCTCCGGCATCGGCGAGGCGCCGTAGAGGATGAGCCTGAGGGTCGAGATGTCGAACTCGCCGAAGCGTGCGTGGTTGACCAGCATGTTGATCATGGTCGGCACGAACTGCGCGTGCGTGATCTTCTCGCGGGCGATGACCTGCAGCACCTCGACCGGCTCGAAGCGCGGCACGAAGGCGTGACGGCCGCCGACCAGCGTCACGCCGAAGGTCGAGGCGCCGTCGGCAAGGTGAAACATCGCGCCGGAGTGGATATAGGCGGTGTCGGCGTCGAAGCCCATGCCGGCGACCGCGTTCAGGGCGTTCACCACGAGGTTGGTGTGCGTCAGCATCACGCCCTTCGACCGTCCGGTCGTGCCGCCGGTGTAGAACAGGCCGGCGAGGTCGTCGTCGGCCGCGCCGACATCCTCGGCCGGCTCGTAGGCGGTGAGGTCCTCGTAGTGCAGCATGCCCTCGGGGCCGGAAATGTCGTCTAGCCAGATCACCTCGCGGACGCTCGGTGTCTTGCCGTCGAGCGCGGTCAGGTGGTGGGCCATGGTGCCGTCGATGAACAGCGCCACGCTGCCCGAATCTTCGAGAATGTACTCGATCTCGGGCGCCGCCAGCCGGGTGTTGATCGGCACCATCACCGCGCCGATCCACGGAATGGCGTACATCAGCTCGAAATAGCGGTCGCTGTTGAGCGCCAGGATCGCCACCCGGTCGTCGCGTTTCACGCCCAGCGCAGCCAGAGCCCCGGCCACGCAGGCCACGCGATCGGCCGTCTGCTCCCAGGTCCGCCGGCGCGGCGCGAAGGCGGTCGACCGCCCGGTCGGCCGGGTCTGCAGGGCCCGCCGGAGCCCTTGTGTCAGTGAAAACATGATTTTCAGGTTAGGGGTGCGCTCGTTCGCGCGGCAAGGGGGATCGTGGTAAAGGAAGCCATGAACGAAATGACGCCTCCGTCACCGACGGATTCCCTAGTCTTCGATCCCCTGGATCCGGCCTTCATCGCCGACCCGTACCCGTTCTACCAACTGCTGCGGCAGGCGGCGCCGGTCTTCAAGGCGCCGCAGGGCTTCTGGCTGCTGACGCGCTACGAGGACGTGGCCTTCTCGCTGCGCGACCGCCGGTTCGGCAAGGACTTCGCTGGCAACATCATCAAGCGCTACGGTGAGGACCGGATGAACGAGCCGGTGATCGCCAATCTCGCGCGCACGATGCTGGTGGTCGATCCGCCCGACCACACTCGGCTGCGTGGGCTGGTCAACAAGGCCTTCACCGCCCGGCGCGTCGCCGACATGCGCCCGCGCATCCGAAAGCTGGTCGACGAGCAGCTCGACCGGGTGGTCGACAAAGGCGGGATGGACGTGATCCGCGACCTGGCGCACCGTCTGCCTGTGATCGTGATCTGTGACATGCTGGGCATTCCCGAGGACCATCGCGCCGCCTTCCTGGTTGGCAGTAACGTCTCGGGCCGCGTCCTGGATCCTGCCCCGATGACCCGCGAGGAACTCGATCGCGCCAACACCGCGACGGCGATGGCCAACAACTACTTCGACCAGCTGTGCGAGCTGCGCCGTCGCGAGCCGCAGGACGATCTGACGACCGAGCTGGTGCGCGCCGAGGAGGCGGGCGACCGGCTCACGCCGGAGGAACTGCGGGCCAACATCGGCCTGCTGTTCGGTGCCGGCCACGAAACGACCACCAACCTGATCGGCAATGGCCTGCTGGCGCTGCACCGGGCGCCCGAGCAGTGGCGGAGGCTGAAGGACGACCCCTCGCTGATTCCCAACGCAGTCGAAGAGCTCCTGCGCTATGATTCGTCCGTGCAGATGACCGGACGAGTCACCCAGACCGACGTCGAGGTCGGCGGCGTTGCGCTGCCGGCGGGCGAGAGCGTGCTCATGCTGTTGGGCGCGGCCAATCGCGACCCGGCGCAGTACGCCGATCCCGACGCGCTCGATGTTGGCCGCCAGAACATTCGGCCGATGTCGTTCGGCGGCGGCATCCATCATTGCCTGGGCGCGCAGCTCACGCGGCTGGAGGCCGAACTCGTGTTCACGGCGCTGATCGAGCGCCTGCCGAACCTGGAGCTGCCGGAGAAGGACGCGCCCGCCTGGCGCCGGACCTTTACCCTCCGCGGCTTGCACAAGCTCCCGGCCACCTGGCATTAGCGATGGCGGTACGGTGGCGGGGCGAAGGCGCGCAGCACCAGGGTGCCCGGCCGTACCAGGAAGACAGTTGGGCGCTGCGCGCGCTGGCCGATGACAGCGTGCTCGCCGTGCTGGCCGATGGCATGGGCGGCCATGTCGGTGGCGCCACCGCGTCACGCCTTGCGGTCGGCGGCTTCGTCATGGCGATCGAGGGCGGCCGCAGCCTCGCCGAGGCGCTCGACGCCGCCAACCAGGCGATCGGCACCGCCGTCACCCGGGATCCGACGCTCGAGAGCATGGGCGCGACTCTCGTCGGCGTCGTGGTCAGTGCCGCCGAGGTTCGCTGGATCAGCGTCGGCGATTCGCCGATGTTCCTGGTATCGAACGGCCGGCTCGAGCGATTGAACGCGGATCATTCGATGGTGCCGCAGATCGAGGCGCTGGTCGCGCGCGGCATCATCACCGCCGAGGAGGCCGCGCAGCATCCCGGCCGCCACACCTTGCGCGATGCGGTGATGGGCCATCCGCTGACGCTGATCGACGAAGGCCGTCGGGCGCTCGCGCCAGGCGACCGATTGTTGGTCTGCAGTGACGGTGTGCTGACGCTCGATGACGAAGCCATCGCGCGGGCAGCGAACAGGTCCGCGAGAGGCGTGATCGACGCGGTGCTGGCCGTCGGCACGCCGCGGCAGGACAATGTCACGATCATCAAGCTGGAACAGGAAGTATGAGCACGAGTCCCGTCGTCATCGAAGTCACCCGCGGTCCGATCGTCGAGAGCCGGCATGAAGGCGCCGCGGCGATCGTGAAGCCCGACGGCACGGTCGTCGAATCGTGGGGCGATATCGATGCGCGCATCCT
>DASXQC010000913.1:0-9011 GCA_036493235.1 Reyranella sp. | reverse complement strand
CTTGATCTCGATGATGTTGTCGTAGATCTCCGGCACTTCCTGGGTGAACAGCTTGGCCATGAACTGCGGATGGCTGCGCGACAGGAAGATCTGCGGGCCGCGCGGCTCCTCGCGCACGTCGAAGATGTAGGCGCGCACGCGATCATTCACGCGCAGGCTCTCGCGCGGGATCGTCTCGTCGCGGCGGATCACGCCTTCGGCGCGCTGCAGGTCGACGGTGATGTTGCCGTAGTCGACGCGCTTGACCACGCCCGACACGATCTCGCCGACCCGATCCTTGAATTCCTCGTACTGGCGCTTGCGCTCGCTCTCGCGCATGCGCTGCGTGATCACCTGCTTGGCGGTCTGGGCGGCGACGCGGCCGAAGTCGATCGGCGGCAGCTCGTCCGTCAGGAAGTCACCGACCTGCGCCTCGGGATTGCGGCGCTGCGCCTCGACCAGCGGCACCTGCACGTTCTCGTTCTCGACCGGATCGGCGACCTGCATGTAGCGCAGCAGCTTGATCTCGCCGGTCTTGCGGTCGATCTCGGCGCGGATGTCGTGCTCCAGCCCGTACTTCGCGCGGCCGGCCTTCTGAATGGCCTGTTCCATCGCCTCGAGCACTTCCTCGCGCTCAATGCTCTTCTCGCGGGCGACCATGTCGGCCACCTGCAGCATTTCAAGGCGGGGGATATCGGCGGTTGCCATGATGTCTTCCTCTCGGTCCCTTATCTCTAGTGTGTCTGCGTCTGGTCCGCGCCTTCCTGGGCGCGGCGGTGTTCATCCAAAAGTGCGTCGGTCAGCTCGAGCTTGGCCCGCGAGATCTCCGTCATCAGCACCTCGGCTTCCTTGCCGTCCTCGAGCCGGATCCGAACCGTGCCGTTCTCCAGTCCCAGCAGCGTGCCTTTGAAGCGCCGCCGGCCCTCGATCGGTTGCGTGGTTTCCATGCGCACGACGTGGCCAGTCCACCGGACATAGTCCTTCTCGCGGGTGAGCGGCCGGTCGATGCCGGGCGAGCTCACCTCCAGCGTGTAAGCGCTGGCAATCGGATCCTCGACGTCCAGCACCGCCGACAGCGCGCGCGAGAGCGTGGCGCAGTCCTCGACATCCATCGGCCGCCCGTCAGCGGGCTCGATCATGATCTGCAAGGTGCCGCCACCCCGGCTCATCGCCACACGAACGACCTCGAAGCCCATGCCGACGACGGTCGGGCTTATGATGTCTTCGATCTTGCGCAGCAGTTCGGTCACGGTTGGTGCGGTTACTCGGACGGTTTCGAGGCCCAGGGGAAGACCGCAAATGAAAAGAGCGGGTTTTCGGCCCACTCTTTTTGTTTGGTTCGTCCCGCGAACCCGTATGAGGATGGCGCGGATATAAGCTCAGTTCTGCAGGCTGGCAAGCTTTCTTAATGCATTCCGAAAACCGCCAGCCGGCCTCGGCCGGCCCGTGGCAAAGACTTTCCGCATGAACAAGGTCAGTACAGCGTACCACGGCTGGTGGGTCGTCTTTTGCGCGTTTGTGATCGCCCTCTACGGGTGGGGTCTCGGCTTCTATGGGCTCAGCCTATATCTGGTCGCCCTGCACAAGGCTCATGGATGGTCGCCGGCCACCATCTCCTCAGCTATCACTTTTTATTATGTCGCGGGCGCCTTCCTGGTGATGCAGGTGGGCGATGTGATCCAGAAGCGCGGCGCGCGGCGCGTTGTCGTGGCCGGCGTGGCGATGATGGGGTTGGGCGTGCTCGGCCTGACCGTGGTCGACCAGCCCTGGCAGCTCTACCTCGCCTTCGCGCTCATGATCCCGGGCTGGGCGGCAATGGGCGGCGGCGCGATCAACACGCTGATCGCCCAGTGGTTCAACCGGCGACGCGGCCTCGCGGCCAGCCTGGCGCTGAACGGCGCCACCTGCGGCGGGCTGCTCTTCGCGCCGGCCTTCGCCTGGGCAATCGACACGCTGGGCTTCGCCAAGGCCGGCCTGGCCGCGGTCGTCGTCGTGCTGGTGACGATGTGGCCGCTGGCGGCCATCGTGCTGCGGCCGCGCCGCGCCGGCGAGCATGACGAAGGTGACGAGAAAACCACCCATCACGACGAAGGCGAGCCGATGAGCCGCGCCCAGCTGCTCCGCCAGCCGCGCTACCTCACCATGCTCGGCGCCTTTTCGCTCGGCCTGCTGGCACAGATCAGCTTCATCACCCACCAGGTCGCCTTCCTCGAACCCACGCTCGGCCTCAAGGGCGCGGGCTGGGCGGTCAGCCTCACCTCGATCTCGGCGCTGGCCGGTCGACTCATCATCGGCATGGTGATCGACCGGGTCGACCGGCGCGCTGCCTCCGCTGCCGTGCTGTGCGTGCAGGTCAGCTCGATGATCGTGCTGCTGTCGAGCACGTCGATCGGCGCGCTCTATCTCGGTTGCGTGCTGTTCGGCTTTGGTGTCGGCAACCTGATCACCCTGCCCGGCCTGATCGTGCAGCAGGAGTTCCCGCGTCGCGACTTCGCCCGAGCCGTCAGCCTGAACGTCGCCATCAACCAACTCGTTGCGGCGCTCGGCCCGTACCTGCTGGGCGTGCTGCACGATATGTCCGGCAGCTACCGCACGTCATTGATGGCCTGTCTGGTGCTCCAGGTCGCGGCGGCGATAATCGTCCTGATCCGGCCGCGCGCCGTGGTCAGGGACGCTTAGGCTTCCCAGGCTTCCCATCAACGTGGGAAGCACAAAAGGCCGGCCCGCTTACGTTTTAGGCGAATCTTCCCGCTTTCTGTGTTCTTGTCTGCGGTGTTGATATCAAAGATATCATTGATATCATCGACGCCGGAATCGCAGGAACGTCGGGGTGCCGGCGATCTTCTTCTGCTCGTAGCGGGTCGGCGGCCAGTCGGCGGGCCGGGTGCGCCAGTCGGCCGGGCGCTCGGCCAGCCATTCGAACGCGGGATGGGTGCAGGCGTGCTCAACCATCCAGGGCAGGTAGCTCGGATCGTCGGTCGCGAGTCGTAGCTCGGCGCCGGGCTTCAGGAGACCCGCCAGCACGTCGAGCGTCTCGCGCGCCACGAAGCGGCGCTTGTGATGGCGTGTCTTGGGCCACGGATCGGGGAACAGCACGAAAGCGCGGCCGAGCGACTGCTCGGGCAGCGCCGCCATCACCAGCCGGGCGTCGTCGGTGAACAGGCGCACGTTGCTCACGCCCGTCCGCTCGATGTGGGCCAGGCACTTGGCAACGCCGTTCATGTAGGGCTCGCAGCCGATCAGCCCAACGTCGGGATGCTGCTCAGCCTGCCACACCAGATGCTCGCCGGCGCCGAAGCCGACCTCGAGCCAGACCTCGCGCGCGCCGAACAGTGCCGCCAAATCGAGTTTCTGCGGCTCGGGAGGAATCGCGAGCAGGAGCTTGGGCAGCAGGGTGTCGAGCAGGGCTTCCTGCCCTGCCCGAAGCTTCTTGCCGCGACGGCGGCCGTAGAGCGTGCGCGTCCGAGAGTCGGAACCCTCCCCATTCTGATGGGGAGGTGGCGCGGTAACCCGCGACGGAGGGGTCATGAGCGACAGTCTTGGTGGGACTTATTACCCCTCCGCCCCCGTGTGACGGGCGCACCTCCCCATTTGAATGGGGAGGGTTTCCGAACCAGCCTCGTCACATGATCACGTCGATCAGGTACGGGCCCTTCTGCGACATGGCGTAGGTCAGGTGCTTGGTCAGCTCCTCGAGGTCGTGCGCCTTGCCGCCCGCCACGCCCATGCCCTTGGCGAGATCGGTGAACTGCAGGGTCGGGCGGTCCAGCGTCAGCATGTCGATGGCGCGTGGGCCGGGATTGGCGGCACCGACGTCGGCGAGCTGGCTGTACAGGATGTTGTAGGAGCGATTCGAGAAGATCATCACGCAGACGTCGAGGTTCTCGCGCGCCATCGTCCACAGCGACTGGATCGTGTACATCGCCGAGCCGTCGCCGATCATGCAGATGACCTTGCGGTCCGGGCAGGCGACCGCGGCGCCGACCGCGACCGGCCCACCAAAGCCGATCGAGCCGCCCATGTTGTTCAGCCAGTCGTGCGGCGGCGCGCCGGCGCTGAACGGGAAGAAGCCGCGGCCGGTGGTCACCGATTCGTCGACCACGATCGCGCCTTCCGGCATCGTGGCGCCCAGCGCCTGGCCCAGGCCGTCGAGCGTGAACTTGCCTTTCGGCCGCTCCGGCCGGTTCGGCTGGGCAACGCCCGCCGGCTTCTCGTTCATCGCGTCGAGCTCCATCGCCAGCGCCTCGAGCGAGGCGATCGGATCGCCGTCGACCGGGCAAAGCGTGGAAATCTCGCAATCGTCGGGCGACAGCACCGACGGCTTGCCAGGATAGGCGAAGAAGGCGAATGGCGCCTTGGCGCCGCACAGCACCATCTGCTTGGTTCCCTTGAGCTGGGCCTGCGCCTGCTCGATCACGAAATGCAGGCGCAGCACCGGCACGCGGCCGGCACCGCGCTCGATGCGCGCCGTGCCGCCAGCGCCCTGCACCTTGCAACCCGTCTTGGCGGCGATCTTGCCGGCCAGCTCGAGGCCACGGGCGCGCAGCGAACGGCCGCCGATGAACAGCATTGCACCGGGCTGCTTCAGGGCCTTGGCCGCGGCGACGACGGTCTCGTTGGACGGCTTCTGCGGCTGCGGCGTGTCCGGCGTGTCGGCCGCGCTATCGGCCTCGGTCCACGCCGTGTCGGCCGGCAGGATCAAGGTTGCGATCTGGCCCGGCGCCACGCGCGCTGCCTGGATCGCCGCGGCGCCGTCCTTGGCCACGGTCTTGGATGTCGGCGAGGTCTTGACCCAATGCGAGAACGGCCGGGCGATGCCCTCGATGTCGGCGGTGAGCGGCGTGTCGTACTTGATGTGATAGAGCGCGTGCTCGCCCACGATGTTGACGATGCCGGAGCCCGCCTTCTTGGCGTTGTGCAGGTTGGCCGCCGCGTTGGCGAGACCCGGGCCGAGATGCAGCAGGGTCGAAGCCGGCTTGTCCTTCATGCGGTAATAGCCGTCGGCTGCACCGGAGCAGACGCCCTCGAACAGGCCGAGCACGCAGCGCATGCCCTCGACGCGATCGAGCGCGCCGACAAAATGCATCTCCGACGTGCCGGGATTGGCGAAGCAGACCTCGACGCCACCCTTCACAAGGGTCCGAACCAGACTCTCCGCACCGTTCATGCCGATCTCCACCCGCTCTAATTTGCTGGCCGCACCCTATGCTGCCCACCGCGCCAGTGCCACGGCTTCGTTTCGTGGCCCGCGTTGTTGTTCATAATCAACAAGTTACATGCTATAGTTCATGCAAATGGAACGACCTCTCATCGAGTTCGCGCAAACTCCGTCGCCCGCATCGCCTTGGGCCGAGGCAGGCCACGACACTGTCGCCTTCGGCGCTTCGCTCGACCGTGTGTTCGGCGCGGCGAGCGATCTTCATGTAGTCGAGCATTTCGCGTCGGGCGACGCCCCGATCCTGATTGTAGACGATCCATTGGTGCTGCTGGCCAACCTGATGGACGGGTTCGGCCTGCCCGCCGCCGACGTCCCGCATGTGCCGATGCCGGAACTGGCGGCGGTATACGACTTTGCGCCCGACGGCCTGCATCTGCAGGATCTCTGGGTCCACGACCCTCACGCCTGATCACAACCACACGATTGCTACCGCACGCGGGCGTCCTGCCGCGTTGCAAAGCAGTTCGGTCGCCTAGAGAGTCGCGCGCCATGAAGCGGTGCGTGGCTCTGGTGGTGCTCGCCCTGCTGGCATTCGCAGTGCCGGCGGCGGCGCAGGATTTGCGGATCGGGCTCAAGGCCGAGCCGACGTCGCTCGATCCGCAGTACCAGAACCTTCCCGCCAACAACCAGGTCGCGCTGAGCATCTTCGAGCCGCTGGTGGCGCGCGATGCCCAGCAGCTTCTCGTGCCGGCGCTCGCGGTGTCGTGGAAGCCAATCAGCGACACGGTGTGGGAGTTCAAGCTTCGCCCCGATGTGAAGTTCCAGGACGGCTCGCCCTTCACCGCCGACGACGTGGTCTTCACGTTCGAGCGCGCGGCCAAGGTGCCGAACAGCCCGACGCCGTTCACGGCGATCACGCGCCAGGTGACACGTGTCGAGATCGTCGATCCGCTGACCTTGCGCATCACAACCGGCCAGCCCGCGCCCCTGCTGCCGGTCGATCTCTCCAATCTGCCGATCCTGTCGCACACCGCGGCCGCCGGCGCCGCGCCGGAAGGCAAGACGACCGACGAGCTCAATCGCGGCGAGGGGCTGGTCGGCACCGGGCCGTTCAAGTTCGTCGCATGGAAGCGCGGAGGCGACCTCCTGCTGGCGCGCAACGACAGCTACTGGGGGCCCGGCCCCGCCTGGACGCACGTGGTCTTCAAACCGCTCCCCAAGGCCGAAGCCCGCGTCGCCGCTTTGGTCGCGGGCGATGTCGACCTGATCGAGGACCCGCCATTCGCTGATCTGGCCAAGCTCAGGACTGACCCCAAGCTCACCCTGGCCAAAGTAGTGTCGAGCCGTGTGATCTATATCGGCCTCGACCAGCACGCCGAGCCGTCGCCGGGCATTCCCGACACCAAGGGCAAGAACCCGCTGCTGGATCGGCGCGTGCGCGAGGCACTCAGCCGCGGGATCGATCGCAAGGGCATCGTCGACACGATCATGAACGGCGTCGCCGTGCCGGCCGGCGACCTCCTGCCGTTTCCCGCCTTCGGCACGTCGCGCGACACAAGGCCCGAGGGTTACGACCCGGCAGCGTCGAAGAGGCTGCTGGCCGAGGCGGGCTATCCCAACGGCTTTGCGATCACGCTGGGCACACCCAACGGCCGCTATCTCAACGATCTCAAGGTGGCGCAGGCGGTGGCGTCGATGTGGACCCGCATCGGCGTGAAGACCGGGGTCGAGGCGACCGACCCGCCGGCGTTCTTCAAGAATCGTGACGACTACAAGTACAGCGCCTTCCTCTCCGGCTGGGGCGCCGAGACCGGCGAGCTGTCCAACCCGCTGCGCGCGCTGGTCGCCACGCCGAGCCGCGAAAAGGGCATGGGCGGCACCAACCGTGGCCGCTACTCAAATCCGGCGATGGATGCCAAGCTCGAGGAAGCGATGCGGACGGTCGACGACAAGAAGCGCGAGGCGCTGCTGCAGGAGGCGAGCCGGCTGGTGCGGACCGACTTCGGCATCTTGCCGCTGCAGTTCGAGATGTCGGTCTGGGCGATGCGCAGGGATTTCAGCTATGCCCCGCGCGCCGACCAGGCGACGCTCGCCCAGTTCGTCAGGCCCACCACCGTCACTCGATAAAGCCGTCACCCGATAGAGCGAACAACCCATGTCCACTCCGCCGTCCACTCCGCCCGTGCGCGTCACCTATCACCCCGGGATCTTCGATGTCCGCAACATCGACCAGGCCCGCGAGATCATCCTGACCGGCGAGGGCTCGACCACCGACGAACGATGGGTCACCGAGACGCCGTGGCTGGCCGACGAAATCTCCAACTCGATGGCGATCACGCCCGATTCGATCATCGTCGACTATGGCTGCGGCATCGGCCGCATGGCGAAGGAGCTGATCAATCGCTACGGCTGCCGCGTGGTCGGCGTCGACATCAGCGACAACATGCGGGCGCTGGCGATCGACTACGTACGCTCCAATCGCTTCATGTCGGTCGCGCCCGAGATGCTCGATGCGCTGGTCGAACGCGGCTTCCGGGCGGATGCCGGCATCTCGATCTGGGTGTTGCAGCACTGCCTGAAGCCCAACGAGGACATCGACCGCATCCACCGGGCGCTGAAGCCCGGCGCGGAGTTCTTCCTGCTGAACAACGTCTATCGCGCCGTGCCGACGCGCGAGAAGTCCTGGGTCAACGACGGCCTCGACATCAAGAAGATGGTCGGCGAGCGCTTCGCGATGCAACGCGACGGCATCCCCCCACTCGACCGCACTCCGAAGGACCTCGTCAACATCATCTTCTGGGCGGCTTATATGAAGCAGTAGTACCGCCCCAATTGGACCGCGAGCTTCCAGCTCGCTCATGAATCGTGAGCGAGCTGGAAGCTCGCGGTCCAATGAGGCTAAGCCGTCGCGTCGCCCAGCTCGACCTGCACCAGGTTGACCCAGTAGGCGGCGCCCGTCGTCAGGATCTCGTCGCTGAAGTCGTAGAGCGGCGAGTGGACGTTGTTGCAGCCGCCTTCGCCGGTGCCGCCGTTGCCGATCATGATGTAGGCACCCGGCTTCTTCTCCAGCATGAAGGCGAAGTCCTCGGCGCCGGCAATCGGCGTCACGTTGGCCTCGACATGCTCGCGGCCGACGGTGAGCGCCGCCGCCTCGACCGCAATCTTGGTCTGGTCGGGCGCGTTGACCAGCGACGGATAGCGGCGATGGTACTTGGAGACCGCCTCGCAGCCGCCCGCCTTGGCGATGCCGTCGGCGACCTCGGCCAGCCGGCGCTCGAGCAGCGCTCGCACCTCGCGCGAGAAGCTGCGCGCTGTTCCCTTGATCAGCACCTCCGACGGAATGACGTTGGGCGAGCCCGGCGTGCCGGCATGGATGTGCCCGACGCTCAAGACCGCCGCCTGGCTCGGCGCGACGTTGCGGCCGATGATGCCCTGGATGGCGACCATGAACTGCGCCGCGACAAAGGTCGGATCGGTGCCGCGATCGGGCATCGCGCCGTGGCCGCCGGTGCCCTTGAAGGTTACTTCCCAGCTGTCCGACGAGGCCAGCATTGGGCCGGTGCGGATGGCGAAGTGGCCCTTCTCGAAGCCCGGCATGTTGTGCATGCCGTAGACGGCGTCGCAGTTGAACTTCTCGAACAGCCCTTCCTCTATCATCACCCGCGCACCACCGAGGCCCTCTTCCGCCGGCTGGAAGATGAAGTGCACGGTGCCGGCGAAGTCCGGCTCGGCCGCGAGATGCTTCGCCGCACCCAGCAGCATGGTGGTATGGCCGTCATGACCGCAGGCATGCATCTTGTTGGGGATCGACGAGGCGTATTCGAACTCGTTCTTTTCCTGCAGGTGCAGCGCGTCCATGTCGGCGCGCAGGCCG
>DASXQC010000912.1:0-8552 GCA_036493235.1 Reyranella sp. | reverse complement strand
GAGCTTCGTCTGGTCGGGCGACACGGTCGGTCAGGGCTGGGGCATCAATCCCGAGATCGGCGGCATGACGATCTACGAATCGATGCGCAAGCTCTCGCCCGACTTCTTCATCCATAGCGGCGACACGATCTATGCCGACATGCCGCTGAAAACCGAGCGCAAGCTGCCGGACGGCACGATCTGGAAGAACATCGTCACCGAGGCCAAGTCGAAGGTGGCCGAGACGCTGGCCGAGTACCGCGGCAACCACCGCTACAATTTTCTCGACGAGAACCTGCGCCGCTTCAATGCGGAAGTGCCGATGATGCCGCAGTGGGACGACCACGAGGTGGTCAACAACTGGTACTGGGAGAAGCGTCTCGACAACGATGCGCGCTACTCCGAGAAGAGCGTCGCCGTGCTGGCGGCTTACGCGCAGCGTGCGTTCCGCGAGTACATGCCGCTCTTCGGCGGGCTCGACTTGCCGATGCAGCTGTCACGCCGATTCGCCTTCGGGCCGCGTCTCGACCTGTTCCGCGTCGACATGCGGAGCTACCGCGGCCCCAACGGCGATAACCGGCAGACCCGCCTCGATCCCGATTCAGCCTTCCTCGGCAGCGCGCAGATCGACTGGCTGAAGGGTGCGTTGAAGGAGTCCAAGGCGACGTGGAAGATCATCGCCGCCGACATGCCGTTGGGTTTGCTGGTCTACAACGATGCCAGGACCAAGAAAGGCTGCGAGGCGGTCGCCAACGGCGACGACGGCCCGCCGCTCGGCCGCGAGCTCGAGATCGCCGACCTGCTGGCCTTCATGAAGCGCGAGAACATCCGCAACGTGCACTGGATCACCGCCGACCTGCACTACGCCGCGACCCACCGCTACGATCCCAACCACGCGCAGTTCACCGAATTCCTGCCGTTCTACGAGTTCGTGTCGGGCCCGCTGTGCGCGGGCGGCTTCGGTCCCAACGTGCTCGACAAGACGTTCGGGCCGTCGGTCGTGTTCCAGCACGTGCCGCCGGCCGGCCGTTCCGATCTGGCGCCATCGGAAGGCGGTTGCCACTTCGGCCATATCCGGATCGACGGCAAGAGCGGCGCCATGACGGTGACCCACCGCGACGCCGCCGGCACTATCCTGCACGCGATCGATCTGCTGCCGACCTAAGTTCATTGGACCGCGCGCTTCCAGCGCGCCTCATGATCATGAGCGCGCAAGATGCGCGCGGTCCTATGAAGCGTGAGCCCTAACTCTTCGGGTCGTAATCCAGACCGATCGCGCGGTAGTGCGCGGGATCGTCGGCCCAGCGGGCGCTCACCTTGACGTGCAGGAAGAGATGCACCGGCCGCTCGAGCATGACGCTAAGCTCGTGCCGGGCGCGCGCGCCGATCTGCTTGATCTTCGTCCCGCCCTTGCCCAGCACGATCGCGCGCTGGCCGTCGCGCTGGACATGGATCGTCTGCTCGATGCGCACCGAGCTGTCGCCGCGCTCCTCCCACTTCTCGGTCTCGACCGCAGCCTCGTAGGGCAGCTCCTGGTGAAGCTGCAGGAACACCTGCTCGCGCGTCACCTCGGCCGCCAGCAGGCGCATCGGCAGGTCGGCCGCCTGATCCTCGGGATAGAGGAACGGGCCCGCGGGCACGGTTGACGCAAAGGCCGCCAGCACGTCGGCGATGCCGTCGGTCTTGAGCGCGCTCACCATGAAGGTGTGCTCGAACGGCACCAGGGCATTGAGCTCGCTGGTCAACACCAGCAGCTTCTCTCGCGCCACAAGGTCGATCTTGTTGAGGATCAGGAAACGCGGTGCCTTGCTCTGCTTCAGCCGCTCGATGATCGCGCGGGTCTCGTCGCTGATGCCGCGTTCGGCATCGACCATCAGCGCCACCACGTCGGCATCCTCGGCGCCCTGCCAGGCGGCAGCGACCATGGCGCGCTCGAGCCGGCGTTTGGCGATCCGGAAGATGCCCGGCGTATCGACCAGCACGACCTGCGCGCGGTCATCGTTCGGCAGATCCGCCATGGCAATGCCGATCACGCGCATGCGGGTGGTCTGGACCTTGGGCGAGACGATGCTGACCTTGGAGCCGACCAGTGCGTTCACCAGGGTCGACTTGCCGGCATTGGGCGCGCCGACGATCGCCACGAAACCTGCGCGCGTCATGACATTCCCAGCCTTTCGAGCAGTGCCGCCGCTGCCAGGCGCTCGGCCTCGCGCTTGTTGCCGGCCCGGCCGCGGCCCGGCTCCTGGCCCTTGATCGAGACATCGACGACGAATACCGGCGCGTGCGGCGGGCCCTCGCGGCCGACCTCACGATAGGACGGCAGCGGCAGACGACGGGCCTGCGCCCATTCCTGCAGCGCCGTCTTGGCATCTCGTGGCGCAGCCAGGGTGGCACTCAGCCGCTCGCCCCACAGCCGCTCGATGGTCGCCGCGGCGACGGCAAAGCCGGCATCGAGGAACAGCGCGCCCAGCACGGCCTCCATGGCGTCGGCCAGTATGGTGGGCCGCACGACGCCGCTCTGGCGCTCGGAATCGCCCAGGGTCAGCGCGGCGCCCAGGCCGATCGCCTCGGCGACCTCAACGAGAGTGGCAGCCTGCACCAAGGCCGAGTAGCGCCGCGCCAGGTCGCCCTCACGCTCGTGCGGGAAGCGGCGCAGCAGCAGGTCGGCCATGGCGAGCGAGAGCACGCGATCGCCGAGGAATTCCAGCCGCTCGTTGCCATTGGGAAAGGCCGCCTTGAGATCGGGCTGGCGATCGAGCGCACTGCGATGGGTGAGCGCTTCCGCCAGCAGCTCTGGACGCGCGAAGTCGTGCCTCAGATCCAGGGACGCGAGGTTCAGTGGATCGCCATGAAGAAGCGGCTGAAGCGGATCGCCGCCGGCCATTTCCATGGCTCGAACCAGCCCGCCGCGTTGGTGTCGTGCGAGAAGAAGATGAACTCGGCTCGGCCAACCAGGTTCTCCGCCGGCACGTACCAACCAAGTTCCGCAGCCTGGCCGTTGCCCAGTATCAGTTTCGTGCGACTGTCGAGCGAGTCGTCGCGATTGTCGCCCATCATGAAGAAGTGGTTGGGCGGCACGATGAATTCCGGCGTGTTGTCGGAAATCCCGTTGTCGCCATCCTCGATAATCTCGTGGCGGCGTCCGTTGGGCAGCACCTCGTTGTAGAGCGTGGCGGTGCGATAGGAGCCACCGCCGCCCTGCACATAGTCGCCCATCTTGATGCGCTCGACCGGCTTGCCGTTGATGTTGAGGATGCCGTTGAGGACCTGAATGTGATCGCCCGGCAGGCCGACGATGCGCTTGATGTAGTCGGTACGGTTCAGGCCCTGGCCCTGATCGCCAGGATACTTGAATACCGCCACGTCGCCGCGCTCGGGCATGTGGAAGAAGATGCGACCGGAGAAGAAGCCCAGCGAGAACGGGAAGGAGTGCTTGCTGTAGCCGTAGGAATACTTGGAGACGAACAGATAGTCGCCGACCAGCAGCGTCGGGATCATCGATCCCGATGGAATGTTGAACGGCTCGATGGCGAATGTCCGCACAACGACTGCGATCAACACCGCATAGATGACCGTGCGGAGCGTCTCGCCCCAGCCACCGGTTCTGTCTTGTCCACGCTTCCGACGTTCAGCCACGTCCGACATCGCTGTCCCAAATTGCAAGAGCCGCGGCTATAGCAGGGCGGCAGACCAATGTCTTCCGCTCGGGGGTCGCATGGAAGGGTGCAAATTTGGTCATTTCAGCGCGCAACCCCTGCGACAGGAACGCCCGAGATGATCACGATCGCCTGGGCCAGCGGATATTCGTCGGTCAACGTGAGGTCGATCTGCGCCGTCATGCCGGCCGGGGTGATCTCCTGCAAACGGGCCAGCGCCCCGCCAGTCAGGGCCATGGTCGGCTTGCCGCCGCGCATGTTGATCACGCCCATGTCGCGCCAGAACACGCCGCGGCGCAGGCCGGTGCCCAGCGCCTTGGAACAGGCCTCCTTGGCGGCGAAGCGCTTGGCGTAGCTCGCAGCACGGGTGGCGCGGCCCTCGGAGCGCTTCTGCTCGACCTCGGTGAAGATACGCTGGATGAAACGGTCACCGAACCGCTCGAGCGACTTCTCGATGCGGCGGATGTCGCAGAGATCGTTGCCGATGCCCAGGATCACGCGATGGCCTTGCGCGCTTCGTCCATGAGGCGCCGCATCTCGCGGATCGCGGCTTCGAGGCCAACGAAGATCGCCTCGCCGACCAGGAAGTGGCCGATGTTGAGTTCGCGCACTTCGGGGATCGCCGCGACCGGCCCGACGTCGACATAGCCCAGCCCGTGGCCCATGTGGCATTCGAGGCCGAGCTTGCCGCACAGCGCCGCGGCCTTGCGCAGCCGCTCGAGCTCCGTCTTCTGCGCCGCGCCGCCCAGCTCGCAGTAACGGCCGGTGTGCAGCTCGACCACCGGCGCGCCGAGGGACACCGCCGCCTCGAGCTGGCGCTGGTCGGCCTCGATGAACAGCGAGACGCGGATGCCGGCGTCGCGCAGGCGCGCCACCATCGGCTTCAGGTGATTGTGCTGGCCGGCCGCGTCGAGCCCGCCCTCGGTGGTCCGCTCCTCGCGCTTCTCGGGCACGATGCAGGCGGCGTGGGGTTTGTGGCGCAGCGCGATGCGGACCATCTCCTCGGTCGCCGCCATCTCGAAATTGAGCGGGATCGTCAGCTCGCGCATCAGCGCCTCGATATCGGCGTCCATGATGTGCCGGCGATCCTCGCGCAGATGGGCGGTGATGCCGTCGGCGCCGGCGTTGGTAGCGAGCGCGGCGGCGCGCAGCGGATCGGGCAGCTTGCCGCCGCGCGCGTTGCGGACGGTGGCGACGTGATCGATGTTCACGCCGAGGCGCAGGGGCTTGGACATGGGGATACTCTAGCTAGTTTCGCGCGCGCTCGACGGCATTGATCGCAGGGGTGGCGCGCAGCGCCGCGGTGATGTCGGCCAGGTGCTTCACGTCGGACACCTCGACGTCGATCACCATGTCGAAGAAATCCATCGACTGGTTGACGATGCGCAGGTTGGAGATGTTCCCCTCGTGCCGCGCAATGACAGTCGACAGGCTCGACAGGCTGCCCGGCTGGTTGGAGACGGTGATCTTGAGCCGGCCGGTATAGGCCGCCGCGCCCTCGCCCACCGCATCCCATCCGACATCGATCCAGCGCTCCGGCGAGTCGGAGAAGCTCTCCAGCGTGGCGCAGTCGATCGTATGGATGGTGACGCCCTTGCCGGTCGTGATGATGCCGACGATGCGGTCGCCCGGTAGCGGATGGCAGCATCGGGCGAAGTGCACCGCCATGCCGGGGATCAGCCCGGTGATGGCGATCTGGCCGTGGCTGTGATCCTGCTTGGCCGCGCTCTCGCGCGCTTTGCCGGCCTTGCTGCGGGCGCGGCTTATCGGCACGACGTCGGCGCCGCCCGGCTTGCGCGGCTGCTTGAGGCCGGGATAGACGGCGGTCAGCACCTCTCGCGAGCCGATCAGGCCCGCGCCGACTGTGGCGATGAGGTCGTCGACGCTCGCCTGCTTGAAGTTGGCCTTCACGCCGTCGAGGCCCTTGTCGGTGACCTCGTAGCCTTCCTCGTGGAAGGTCTTGTCGAGCAGCGACTTGCCGAGCTGCAGGTACTGCTCGCGCTGGCGCACACGGATGAAGCGGCGGATCGCGGCCTTGGCCTTGCCGGTGACGACGAAGCGCTCCCAGGTCGGGGACGGCGTCTGCGCCTTGGAGGTCACGATCTCGATCTGGTCGCCGTTCTGCAGCTGCGTGCGCAGTGGCAGCATACGGCCGTTGATCTTGGCGCCGACGCAGGTGTCTCCAACCTGGCTGTGCACGGCGTAGGCGAAGTCAATGGGAGTGGCGCCGCGAGGCAAGGAGATCAGCTTGCCCTTGGGCGTGAAGCAGAACACCTGGTCCTGGAACATCTCGAGCTTGGTATGCTCGAGGAACTCCGCGGCGTCGGGCGCCTTGTCGAGGATATCCATCAGCGAGCGCAGCCAGGCGTACTGCGGCGCATCGGTCGACGGCCCACCCTGCTTGTAGATCCAGTGGGCCGCGACGCCGCGCTCGGCCTGCTCCTGCATCTCGGCGGTGCGGATCTGGATTTCGATGCGCTGGCCATGCGGGCCGATCACGCCGGTGTGCAGCGAGCGGTAGCCGTTGGGCTTGGGCACGGAGATGTAGTCCTTGAAGCGCTGCGGCAACACCTGGTAGCGGCCGTGCAGCAGGCCGAGCGCCTGATAGCACTGCGCCAGGTCGTCGACGATGATGCGGAAGGCCATGATGTCGGCGAGCTGCTCGAACGACACGTTCTTCTGCTGCATCTTGCGCCAGATCGAATAAGGCGTCTTCTCGCGGCCCGACACCTGCGCGGTGAGGCCGCCGTCCTTCAAGGTGTTGGTCAGCTCGGCCTCGACCTGCGGGATGATCTGCTCGCCCTTCTCCCGCAGGTAGCCCAGGCGGGCCTGCACCGAGGAACGGCCATCGGGGTTGAGCTCGGTGAAAGCCAGCTCCTCGAGCTCGCGCTTCACCTTCTCCATGCCAATGCGGCTGGCGAGCGGCGCGTAGAGATCCATCGTCTCGCGCGCGATCCGCCGGCGCCGCGCCGGCTCCTTGATGTGATGGAGCGTCCGCATGTTGTGCAGGCGGTCGGCCAACTTCACCAGCAGCACGCGGATGTCGCTCGACATGGCGAGCACCAGTTTGCGCAGGTTCTCGGCTTCCTTGGTGGTCTCGGACTGGACCTCGAGGCGCGAGAGCTTGGTGACGCCGTCGACCAGCTTGGCGATCTCCTCGCCGAACAGCCGGGTCAGCTCCTCACGGGTGGCGTCGGTGTCCTCGAGCGTATCGTGCAGCAGGCCGGTGATGATCGACGAAGTGTCGAGCCGCATCTCGGCCAGGATGCCCGCCACCTCGACCGGATGGGAGAAGTACGGGTCACCCGAGGCGCGCAGCTGGCTGCCGTGCTTCTGCAGGCCATAGACATAGGCGCGGTTCAGCATGTCCTCGTCCGCTTCCGGATCGTAGGAATGCACGCGCTCAACGAGTTCAAACTGACGAATCATGGCAATCGTCGATTATATGGGGACGATTGCGACCACTCCACGCACAATGCGCGAATAGCAGGGCTGAGCCCTGCTATTGCGACAACGAAGCCCCCTACTCCGTGATGTCGTCCTCTTCGGCCATCGGCAGCGCCTTGGGCTGGGCCGCTTCCGCACCGCCCTGCGCCAGCGCCGCCGCCAGCTCCTGCTCGAGCTCGGCCATCTCGTTGACCTCCTCGGGCTTGTCGATGTCGGCGTGCTTCTGCATGCCCGAGATCAGCTTGTCCTTGAGGGCGTCCTGATCGAGCTTCACCTCGGCGATCTCGCGCAGCGCGACGACCGGGTTCTTGTCGCGATCGCGGTCGACCGTGATCTGGCCGCCGCCCGAGATGTCGCGCGCGCGCTGGGACGCGTACAGAACCAGCTCGAAACGGTTGGGCACCTGCACGATGCAGTCTTCGACGGTGACGCGCGCCATGGGCGACCTCTGTTGGGGAACGGCGGGTTATACGCAGCTTGCCGCAAAACTCAATACGACAATTCAGATGGGGCTTTTCCGGAGCCAGATCAAGGGGTTATCCGCTCGGCCACCTGGTCCGCCGGCAGGGCCGCCAATAGCTCCCCGATCGGCTCGCCGGTGAGCGGATGGCGCCAGTCCGGCGCCACGTCGGCCAGCGGGCGCAGCACGAAGGCCCGGCCGGTCATGCGCGGATGCGGCAGGGTCGCCCGGCCCGGCCCGGGCGCGGCGATTTCCCCATGATAATCAAGCAGATCGAGGTCGATCGGCCGGGCAGCATTGGGCACCGTCCGACGCCGCCCGAACTCCGCCTCGACCGCATGCAGCTCGGCCAGCAGCGCATCGGCCGGCAGATCCGAGGCCACCTCGGCCACCGCATTGACGTACCAGGGCTGGTCGGAGGCCGGCACGGGCGCCGTCCGATACCAGGCCGAACGCCGCAGGGTTTTCATCCCTCGGTTGCACAGTTCCTCCAGCGCCGCCGCGAGGGTTTGTTGCGGTGAACCATAGCGCTCGTGGGGTAGATTTGCGCCGACCCCTACGAATATAGAGTTATGCATGCACTTTCTCTTACAACCCCTTGTAAACAATACAATCCAAGCCTAAACTTCTAGGGCGGAAGGAGGGTGCTGATACGGGGTTCCTGCCGCTTAATAATTATTTTCGCTCCCTCTGTACATAAAACGGAAAAGGATAATGACGTCATGAAGGGCAATTTCTATGAGACCGAGCGCACCGCTCTGTTCATCGACGGCGCCAACCTCTACTCCGCCGCCCGCTCGCTGGGCTTCGACATCGACTATCGCCGGCTGCTGAAGGTGTTCCGCGAGAAGGGCCGCCTGGTCCGCGCGTACTACTACACCGCGCTGGTCGAGGATCAGGAGTATTCGCCCATCCGGCCGCTGATCGATTGGCTGGACTACAACGGCTACACCATGGTCACCAAGCCGACCAAGGAATTCACCGATGCCATGGGCCGCCGCAAGCTCAAG
>DASXQC010000911.1:0-5773 GCA_036493235.1 Reyranella sp. | reverse complement strand
TCGTGCGCGTACTTCGAGAGCGGCGACAGGAGGTAGCTCAGCACGGTGCGCGAGCCCGTGCTGATCTCGACGGTGACCGCCATGCCGGGCGTGAGCGCCACCTCGTTGTCGTCGACCTTCATCTCCGTCTTGTCGAGCGAGACGCGCGCCGAATAGACCAGCTCCTGGCCGGTCGGCTCGCTCGAGGCGTTCTGCGAACCCTGCACGCGGTCCTTGCCGCTGGGATCGACCGGCTTCTGCCGCGAGATCGCGTCGTGCGAGACGCTGAGCACCGTGCCGTGACGCAGGCCGTAGCGCGTGAAGTTGAAAGTGTCGATCTTGATCTGTGCCTTCGCGCCCTCCGAGACGAAGCCGACGTCGCGGTTGGAGACATTGGCCTCGATCTCGAGCCGACTGTCGAGCGGCACGATCGCCAGTAATTGTTGCGCCGGCGTGACGACGCCGCCGATCGTATGCACCGCGAGCTGCTGCACCACGCCGTCGACCGGCGCGGTCAGGGTCTGGAATTTGGCCTTCTGCTCGGCCTTGATCACATCCTCTCGCAGGCCGATCGCCTTGCGCTCGGCCTCGGCGAGCTCGGCGGCACGGGTGCGGCGGTACTCGGCGACCGCCTGCACCCGCTGCTCGACCACGGTGGCGATCGCCGCCGTCGCCTCCTCGTAGTGCTTGCGCTGCACGGCCAGCTCGTAGCGCGTCTCGTTCAGCTGCTGGATGTTCTCGAGATAGGTGAGCTTGGAGCCCAGCTCCTTGTCGGCCAGGCTCTTGCGGATCTCGACCCGCTGCTCGATGTAGGGGATCGTCGTCTTGAGCTTCTCGATGGTGGCGGCGATCGTCACCCGCTCGGCTTCCTTCTGCGCCAGCTGGCGATCGAGCGACGTGAGCTTGGCGCGCTGCTCGGCGACCAGGCTCAGCAGCAGGTTGCGCTGCATCTCGAGCAGCGAGCCCTCGGCCTTTGCCGGGGGCACGAAATCCTTCAGCGGATCGTTGAGGTCGCCCAGCGACGCATTGAGCCGCGCAACGTCGAGGCGCGCCGACATCAGGTCGCTCTGCAGGTGGGCACGCTCGGAGTCGGTGATGGTGGGATCGAGCTCGATCAAGCTGTCGCCCGCCTTCACGCGCTGGCCGTCGCGCACATGGATCGCCTTGATGACGCCGGTGTCGAACGGCTGGATGACCTTGGTGCCACCGGCCACGACGATCTTGCCGGGTGCGGTGGCGACGATGTCGATCCGGCCGATCGAGGACCAGACGATCATCGCCACCGCCAGCACGACGATGGTCCAGGCGACCGCGCGGCCGATCGGCGACGGCGGCGTCTCGACGATCTCGAGCGCGGCCGGCAGGAACTCGGTCTCGGCACGGTTGCGGCTCTTGCGCGACGGCACGCCCAGCAGGATGTTGGCTAAGCTCTCGCTACCCGAGACCAGGGCGGCGCAGCCGTGGCCGAGCCAGCGCACCGGCGCCAGCAAGGCATGCCCCAGCGCGCTAAGCCACTTCATGGAGACCCGACTGCATCATGTGGAGGGTGGCGTAGCGGCCCTTGCCGCGGATCAGCTCGTCGTGCGTCCCGTCCTCGACGATCTGGCCCTTCTCGATGGTGATGATGCGGTCGGAGCGGCGCACCGTCGACAGGCGGTGGGCGATCACGATCACCGTGCGGCCCTTGGCAATCGCCGCCATGTTGTCCTGGACCGCGCGTTCACTCTCGTAGTCGAGCGCACTGGTCGCCTCGTCGAAGATCAGGATGCGCGGATTGTTGAGCAGGGCTCGGGCGATCGCGACGCGCTGGCGCTGGCCGCCCGACAGCGTGTCGCCGCGCTCGCCGACCATGGTGTCGTAGCCCTCGGGCATGCCGAGGATGAACTCGTGGGCGCCGGCGAGCTTGGCCGCCTCGACCACGCGGTCGAGCGGCATGCCCGGATCGGCCAGCGCGATGTTCTCGCGCACCGAGCGGTTCATCAGGATGTTTTCCTGCAGCACCACGCCGATCTGGCGCCGCAGCCAGGCGGGATCGGCCACCGCAAGGTCGGTGCCGTCGACCAGCACGCGGCCGCCCTCCGGCACGTACAAGCGCTGGATCAGGCGGGCGATCGTGCTCTTGCCCGAGCCCGAGGCGCCGACGATGCCGATGAACTGGCCGGCCGGGATGGTGAGGTCGACGTCGCGCAGGATCGGCGGACCGTCGATGCGATAGCGGAAGGTGACGCGGTCGAAGGTGATGTCGCCGCGGATCGGCGGCAACCCGGCATGCGAGGAGGTCTGGGATGGCTCGGCCGGTGTGTTCAGGATGTCGCCCAGCCGCTCGACCGAGATGCGGGCCTGATGGAAGTCCTGCCAGATCTGCGCCAGCCGCAGGATCGGCTGGGTGACACGGCCGGCCAGGATGTTGAAGGCGACCAGCTCGCCGACGCTGAGATCGCCCGCGATCACCAGCTTGGCACCGACATAGAGGATGGTGGCAAAGGTGATCTTGCTGATCAGCTGGATGGAATTGCTCGCGACGTTGGCGAGCTGCAGGACCTTCATGCTGGCCGACACGTAGTTGGCCAGCTGCTCCTCCCAGCGCCGCTGCATCTGCGGCTCGACCGCCATCGCCTTCAGCGTCTCGACGCCGTTCAGCGATTCGACCAGGAAGGCCTGGTTCTCCGCGCCCAGCCGGAACTTTTCGTCGAGCCGGCGCTTGAACAGCGGCGTCGCACCCGCCGAGATGATCGCGTAGAGCGGCAGCGAGGCCAGCACCACGATCGTCAGCGTCGTCGAGTACATGAACATGATGGCGACGAAGACGAAGGTGAAGAGCAGGTCGATGACCAGCGTCAGCGCCGAGCTGGTGAGGAAGTTGCGGATGTTCTCGAGCTCGCGCACGCGCGCCACCGAATCGCCGGCGCGGCGGGCGCGAAAATAGGCCATCGGCAGCGCCAGCAGATGCCGGAACAGGCGCGCGCCCAGCTCGACGTCGATGCGGTTGGTGGTGTGCGAGAAGAGATAGGTGCGCAGGATCGTCAGCACGCATTCAAAGAGCGCGATGCCGGCCAGGCCGATCGCCAGCACGTCGAGCGTGCTCATGCTCTGGTGCACCAGCACCTTGTCGATCACCACCTGGAACATGAGCGGCGAGACGAGCGCGAAGATCTGCAGGAAGAACGAGGCGACCAGCACCTCGACGAACATGCGGCGATACTTCCAGATCGCCCCCATGAACCACGAGATGTCGAAGCGCCGCGCGAGATGGAGCAGCGAGCCGCGCCGCGTCATCAGCACCAGTTCGCCGTTCCAGATCGCCTCGAACTGCTCGCGGGGCAGCAGCGAGGGCCGCGGTTCGTTGGGCGCCTGCAGCAGGATCTTCTTGTCGTCCGCCTTGGCGACGACGACGAAGCCCCCGTCCTTCAGGACGGCGATTGCCGGCAGAGGCGTGTTCGCAAGACGGTCAAAGGTGGTGTTGCGAACCTTGGCCTTCAGGCTGTGCTGGCGGGCCACACGCAGCATCTCGGTCTTGCCGACGGTGCGCATACCGAGCTGATGGAGGATCTGCTCGCCATCGGCGCCGACTCCGTAGAAGCGCAGAAGCAGTGTCAGACAGGCGAGCCCAGGATCAGTCTTCTCGGCCGGCGGTGGAGCTGCGTCCATGAACCCGTTCGGTTGTGATTTCAACGACATAGGATAAACCATAGTAGTCGTTCTGACGACCCTTTCATGCCTGTCCGAGCCGCTGGAAAATGGATTCGATCGTCCTGTTGAAGTTTCTCGGCAACGCCGCCCTGCCGCCCACGTCGATGGTGCTGGGTCTCGTCGTTGCAGTCGTACTGGCCTTGTTCGGCTGGAAGAAAATCGCACGGCTCGTGGGTTGGCTGGCGGTGCTGCAGGCCGCCCTCCTGTCTCTGCCGCCCATGGCCGATCTGCTGATGGATCCGCTCCAGGACGCTGCGCGTGCCGCCGCCGCCGAGGCGCCGCCCTGCTGCTACGAGGCGATCGTGGTGCTGGGCGGCGGGGTCAAGCCGGCGGTGCTGCCCTTGCAGCCGTCGCCCGATCTCGGGCCGGCGGCCGACCGCGTCTGGCTGGCGGCCCGGCTCTACCGCCAGGGACTGGCGCCGAAGATCATTCTGAGCGGCGGCAACATCCTCGGTCAGTATGGCGGCGTACCCACCGCCTCCACCGAGGCCGGCGCGATGATGCAGTTCCTCACCGACCTCGGGGTTCCGGAATCGGCGATCGTGAGTGAAGGCCTGGCGATCAACACCCGCGACAATATTCAGCGGGTGCGCGCGATGGTGCAGGACAAGCCGGTCGCGCTGGTCACCTCGGCCTATCACATGTCGCGGGCGATGCAGCTCGCCGCGCGGGCCGGTCTGAACGCGATGGCCTTTCCGACCGACTGGGAGGCGCCTTGGCAAGCGCGGCCATATTGGCAGAACTGGATGCCGACCGGGGAGGCCCAAGGGAGCTCGGCCACGGCCATCTGGGAGTACCTCGCGCTCGCCTTCGACTATCGCGCCGGCGTCACCAGGTAGTTCAGGCTGAACACGTCGGTTGGATAGAAGACATTGGGTTCGCGCTCGAACATGCAGAGCGAACCGGAGAGGGTCTGGTTCCAGCTGGCGCGCCGCATCAGGCAGCGCATCAGCGCGCCCTTCTCGATGTTCACCTTGAGCACGTGATCGGGGTGCAACGGCTGGGCGACAAGCTCCAGCCCCATGACCGGCTGGGTGGCGAGGCGGCCCGCCCCATCCAGCTCGATCCGGTCGTGCACCGCAAACGAGATCCGCGCGTTCATGTCGATGCCGAGCTCGCCCAGCCTGCGCTCGTGCTCTGTCGCTGCCGACCGGAAGGCCTGCTCGATCTCCTCGCCGGAGAAGGAGCGCCCGGTCGCCGGATCCTTCTCGTGGTCGTAGATGTCGTCCCCATGCTGCTGGATGGCGTCGTTCATCGTCGGCCGCCGGCGGTCGAACAGCCTGCCGACCCGGAATTCCGGACCCTGGGCCGCCAGCGTGACCTCGACCTGGCGCGCGCCTTCCAGGAGCTCGACCTGCAGCTTGGGGAACTGCTTGCCGATCGCTTCCTCGATCCGCTCGAACCCGGGAACGGCAATGAACCGGTTGAGGATGCTGAAGCGGCCCGGGATGAAGTAGGTCCCGCCCGACGGAAAGAAGAACTTCGGATCGAAGATGCCGACCTTCTCGACCAGCTGCTTCAGCTGGCTGTGGATGAGGCTGTCCGCCGCCGCCGCCCGGTCGATGTTCATGAAGCACTGCGGATACTCCGACGCAGCGCCGCACACCAGGGTGAGGACGTCGATTGGACCGACATTGTCGCGGATCCATCCCGCGATGGTCCCGAAGTTGTTCATGCTGAGCGGATTGTCGACCTGATTGAAGAAGGTCACGCCGTCTCTGGCGATGACAATCGACGAATCGAGCGCGTAGTTGACGTCGTCCTCCAGCCCCGACGAATTCGACGTCATCTGCGGCACGATCGCAACCCGGAAGCCCTCCCAGTCGGCGAGGCTGAAGGGCCTCAATTCGGTGATGCGGCGAGCGCCGAGATTCACCAGCCGCTGGCGAAGCGTCTTCGTCGGAAAATCGTTGATCAGGAAATGGCAGTCGAGCGCGCCGAAGCGCTTCAGCGTGTCCGGATCGAAATGATCGCTGTGCAGGTGGGAGATGTAGATCGCGTTCGCGCCCTCGAACGCAGTGGCGAGTTCTTGCTGGCTGTATTCCGGATAGGAGTGCCAGCCGCCGTGGTTCGCTGTGCCTGCCCACGGGTCGCACACCAACTT
>DASXQC010000910.1:0-9335 GCA_036493235.1 Reyranella sp. | reverse complement strand
TGCCGATGAAATCTACGTTTCCGAAGAGGCCTATGACGACAAGGTGAAAAGCGCCCTCAAGGCCTTCAAGGTCGAAGCGAAGGTCGCCAAGCTGCGAGGCGTCGAGCAGGATCAACGGGTTTTTTGCATCTCGGCGCCCGCCAGCGTCGGCCAGCAGCCGTAGCTCAGCGCCCATTGGTCGCTCACCGCAGCCGGCGGCAGGTCGCGCGTGAGCCATCCGAGGCGCGCGGCCATCGGATGGCTCTGTCAGCCGTCAGCGCTACAGCGCCCTACGGATATTCTTCCTTTCCGAAGACCTCGAGGTCGGGCACCAGGACCTTGCCCTTGGTCTCCGGGCCCAGGAAGACGAAGACGACGAACACGACCAGCGAACCGATCGTGGCGTACATCATCGGCTTGGCGAAACCCATGCCCTGGTTGACCGCGAAGTAGGTCAGGACCGGCGCCACGGCCGCACCCCAGACCGCGCCCTGGTGATAGATGAACCCGGACGCAGTGGCGCGTACCTCGGTCGGGAAACGTTCCGCCAGCCAGCCGGGGTTCAGCGAATCCTTCCCGCCGAAGAAGCAGATGAACAGCAGGAAATACACGAGGAACCAGGACCGGTCGGTCTGCCCGATGTACAGCGGCACCAGGAACATGGCGACCGTGAGCGGGATGATCAGGGCCCAGCGCCGTCCTATGCGCTCCGACATCCCGCCGCACAGGGCGCAGGAGAGGAACGTGATGATGTTGCCCCAGAACACCGGGACCGATGCCTGCGCCGGCGTCCAGCCCAGCTCCTTCGTCAGGTAGGTGCCGAGCATCGCCCAGACCGCGTAGTAGGAGCAGAAATTCGCCGCCATCCACATGATGGCGGTGAACGTGTTCCACAGGTACTTGGGCTTGAAGATCGCGAGCAGCGGCAGCGTGACCTGCTTCTGCTCCGCGTTCTGGATCCTCTTGTTCTCGGTCCAGACCTCAGGCTCCTTCACGTACATCCGGATCCAGACGACAGCCAGCGCCGGCAGCACGCCCAGCACCAGCATGCCGCGCCATCCGTAGCCCGGGTGCCAGGCTTCCAGCGGCGCATACAAAGTCCCGTAGGCCAGGGCCGACAAGGCGAAGCCCAGTCCCCAGGAGCCCTGCAGGACGCCGGACATCAGCCCGCGCGACCGGGCCGGCCAGGATTCCATCGCCAGGGCCGCGCCGGCCGGCCATTCCGCCCCCATGCCGATGCCCAAGAGGGCCCGCACGATGAACAGGAAGGCGAAGCTGGGAGAGAATCCCGCCAGCAGATTGCAGATCGAATACCAGAGGATGGAGATCATCAGGGGCGCCCGGCGCCCCAGTCGATCGGCCAGCCAGCCGGACGCCGTCGCGCCGCCCAGGCGCATGATCAGGGTGACCGAGAAGATCGCGGTCACGTCGATCAGCGGCACCCCGAACTCCTGGGAGATCGGCACCATGATGAGAAGGAAGACGGTGAAATCGAACGCATCGAGCGTCCAACCGAGCCACGCGGCGATGTAGGCGTACCATTGATCCTTGGTCGGCTCTTTCCACCAAGGCACGTTGGATGAAGCAACTGACGCGGACATGCGGTAAGCCTCCCTGTTCATGGGTCTTACGCAAAGCGACGCTGCGCTGAATTTTAAGAGGGACTTGAGGGCGCAAGTGTCTCCCAGGCACAGAAGGGAGGCAACACGCCGCGACGTCCGACAGGAATGAGCCTATCGCTCTGCGGTTGCAATCAGACTTTCGATGAAGTCGCTGAGCTTCATGCCAACCCGGGCGCCGCGCGAGTCAGCCGGGCCGTTGACGTACGACAGGATGCCGTCGCGATAGAGCGCGCGGGAATCGCCGATGGGCGCACTGTCCGCGGAAGCGGCGGCCGCGACGATCCCGCGGCGTTCGAGATCGGCGAGGCGGGCGATGCCGGCCTCGTCCAGGCCGCCGCCGGCATCGCTGAAGAAGATCGCGTGGACGCCCTGCGGCACGACATTATCCGGCCGGCCCCCGGACAGCGCGCCGTGCGACGCCGTCACGACGATCCGGCCCGCATCGTCGGGCTGTACCATGCCGATGGAATCGGCGCAGATCAGCACGGGCTCGCCCGGCACGTCGCGCATGACGAAGCGGTTGCCCTCGGTGATGGCGGGCGGGGCGACCGTCGGCACGGCCGCCGCCCGCAGGCGCTCGGCGCAGTCGCGGACGCTCTGGCCCGGCGCGCAGCCAAGTGCTGCAGCAGCGCGATTGACGTGGCTGACGATGCCGTGCGCGAGCATGTGGTCGCCGTCGCCGATGTGGCAGGTCTGCGCATCCGCGGTCGCGGCGGCCATGCCGATCCGGTCGAGGAACTCCAGGCCGACGATGCCGGCGTTGTCCTTGCCGATGCCGGCATCGTTCATGATCACCGCACGCACCGGCCACTTGGCGGCATTGAAGGCATTGTAGCGGCCGCCATAGGAGCCGGAGACGACGACCTGCGCGCGGTGCTCGGCGCGGACGTTCGAGCAGCTGGCGACCGTCACGATCCTTACAGTCTCGTCTGCAGCGTTCACGTGCGATCCTCCCTCAGTAGCCCTCAAGCATCTCGCCCAACAGGCGCGCCGCCGCCGGCCAGTCGTAGGTCCGGTAGGAATGGCCGGTCGTGACGAAGCTCGCGCCCGAATAGAACATCTCATACTGCTCGTGGCGCGAAGCGAACTCCGAGCCGACTGCGTCCCAGGCGAGCTTGTAGAACCGGACCTTGTCGCGGGCGCTCGCTGCCGGCGACTGCTGGGTCTTCTCGATCAGGCTTGCGATCTCGGGATGGGCGAAGTCCTCGACCGAGGAGGGCAGCATGATCATGCCGCCACCCGCCAGGTCGCGCAGCGTATCGAGCACCTTGGGGTAAAGCTTCTGGGTCAGCGTCACCGCGGCGTAGAGCGTGTGGCGGTCGGGCACGAAATACGGGCCGTAGTGCGTGCCCTTGGCTTCCATCGCCGCGACGAAGGCGTCGACCATGGCGGCTTCGGCCGCGAGATGGCCGAGCGTCTCGCGCACCTGAGGGAAGACGGTCGTGCCGTTGACCTCGGTGATACGGTGCGCCACGCCCATCAGGAAGCGCAGCTTGACCGACAGCCGCACCATCGCCTGGTAGTTCTGGTAGATGTGCGCCGGCGTGGCATGGAACTGCTTCTGGCACATCTCCAGGCTGTCGATGACGAACACCCGCTCCCACGGCACGTGGACGTCGTCGAAATAGAGCACGGCATCGTTCTCGTCGAAGCGGCTGGCCAGCGGATTGTCGAACGTGCTGGGTGCGGCCTGTTCGTACGACTTCCGCGACAGGATCTTGAGGCCCTTGGCGTTCATCGGCACGGCGAAGGTGACGGCGTGCTTCTCGTCGCCCGGCTGCAAGGGCTGGATGCTGGTGACCAGGACCTCGTTGGCCAGGATGCCGCCGGTCGACAGCATCTTGGCGCCGCGCACCGTGATGCCCTTGGCATCGCGATCGACCACGCCGGCCGTCAGAAACGGGTCCTTCTGTTGGCTGGCGGTCTTCGAGCGGTCGGCCTGCGGGTTGATGATGACGTAGGTCAGGTAGAGGTCGTTGTCGCGCGCGTGGCGATAGTAGTCGGCCAGCGCCTTTGCGCGCGCCGGGTCGTAGGCCTCGAACACGTCGAGGCCCATGAACATTCCGGACAGGCACGAGGCGACGTGGTCGGGTGCGCGGCCCAGGAAGCCCGCATGCAGCCCGTTCCATGCCTCGATTGCCTTGCGGCGGCCGACCAGCTCCTCGTAGCGCGTCGGCAACTGCCAGATCCGGTTGGCCGGTTCGCCATTGTCGGCGACGAAGCTCATCAGCTCGGGTTGTTCCCGGGCGAAATCGAACAGCCGGCCGGTCGTCTTCACCGCGTTGGCGTAAGCCGGATGGACAATGACATCGTCGACCCGTTGGCCGTGCAGGTAGACGGCCCGCCCGTCGCGCAGGCTGGCGATATGATCGGCTCCAGACTTGATCATGCCCGAAGGCTACACCATTCCCGTTAGCCCGCGAGCCGCGCATCATGCTCTTTTGGACCGCGAGCCTCTGGCTCGCTCATGAATCATGAAGCGAGCCGGAGGCGCGCGGTCCGGAAGATCATGACAACGTCAGGACCGGCGCTCGGGAAAGGCGATCTTCTTGGCCGCCATGTCATCGATCTCGGCCGGGGTGTAGCCGGCCTCGGCGAGAATCTCGCCAGTGTGCTGGCCGAGCCGCGGCGCGAAGCGGTCATCGGGCGGCGGCGTTTCCGACCAGGTGCTGGGCTCGCGCATGGTGCGGATCCGGCCTTCGGAGGGGTGATCGCGGAACTGGAAGAAGTCGCGATCCTCGAGGTGCGGGTCTTCGAGCAGCGTCTCCAGCGTGTGCGGCACCATGTGGGCGACGTCGGCGTCGTGCAGCAGCTTCAGCCACTCCGCGGTCGGCCGTGTCCTGAGCTCGTCGGCGATCATGTCGTACAGGGCGTCGATGTTCGCCGTGCGCGCCGCGATGTCGGCGAAGCGCGGATCCTCGGCGAACAGGCGGCCCTTGCCGACCGCCTCGAAGAAGCGCCGCCACTGGCCGTCATTGTAGGGCAGCACCGCGAGGAAGCCGTCCTGGGTCGCATAAGGCTTGCGCGAGCGCGACAGGGTGCGGGCATAGCCCGGCGCGCTGGTTGGCGGGTCGAACGTCGCACCCTGCATGTGCTCGGACAGCACGAACTGCACCATGGTCTCGAACATCGGCACTTCGATCTTCTGGCCGACGCCGCTGCGTTCCTTCGCCAGCAGGCCGGCCAGCAGCGCGTTGGCGGCCGCCGTGCCGACGATGCGGTCGATCGCCGCCATCGGGATGAAGCGCGGCTCGCCGGTCGAGCGCTGCAGCAGCATCGGGATCGCCGAGGCCGCCTGGATCAAATCGTCATAAGCCGGCCGCCCCGCGTAGCGGCCGCCGCTGCCGTAGCCGACCATGCCGAGATAGACGATCGACGCGTTGGTCTTTTTGACGGCCTCGTAGCCCAACCCGAGGCGCTCCAGCGCGGCCGGCCGGATGTTCGAGACGAAGGCATTGGCGCCGGCCGACAGCCGCAGGATTGCGTTGCGCGCCTCGGGCCTCTTGAGATCGAGCGCGATCGAGCGCTTGCCGCGGGCATTGTGCTGGAAGCCGCCGCTCATGCCGCGGTTGCGGGCGTTGTTGCCGTAGCGGCTGGAATCGCCCTCCGGCGATTCGACCTTGATCACCTCGGCGCCGAGGTCGGCGACGATGCGGGTGCACCACGGCCCCATCTGGACGGTGGTGAGGTCGAGGATCCGCAGCCCCGCGAGAGGTCCGGTCATGACGCTTACGCTCCCTTGATGATCATCAACCGATCGCGCCGCTGGTGCGCAGCGCCGTCACCTCGGCGGCGCTGAAGCCCCAGTCGCGCAGCACGTCGTCGGCCTGCTGGTCGACCGATCCCGCAGTATGCCGGATCTCGGGCCTGGTGCGGCTGAAGCGCGGCGCCGGCGCCGGCTGGACGATGCCGTCGAGCTCGACGAAGGTGCCTCGCGCCTTCATGTGCGGATGCTGCGGCGCCTCGGCCATCGACAACACGGGCGCGAAGCAGACCTCGCAGCCCCTCATGATCTCGCACCATTCGTCGCGCGTCTTCTCGCGGAACTTCCGCGTGAAGAACGATCGGATCGCCGGCCAACCCTTGCGATCGTGGCGGTCGGCCGGCAGCGTGGCGCGATCGGCACCGAGGCGGTCGAGCAGCGCCTCGTAGAATTGTGGCTCGTTGCAGCCGACCGAGATCCACTTGCCGTCCGACGTCTCGTAGACGTCGTACCAGGGCGTGCCAGAGTCGAGGCGGTTGGAGCCGCGATCGTCGGTCCAGAGGCCGGCAGCATGCATGCCGTACATCATGGTCATCAGGCTTGCGGCACCATCGATCATCGCGGCATCGACGACCTGTCCCTTGCCCGACGAGCGCGCCTCGAGGATTGCGCAGACCATGCCGAAGGCGAGGTACATCGCGCCGCCGCCGAAATCGCCGACGAGGTTGAGCGGCGGCACCGGCGGTCCGTCCTTGCGGCCAATGGAGTGCAGCGCGCCGGTGAGCGCGATGTAGTTGATGTCGTGGCCCGGCTCCGCGGCGAGCGGCCCGTCTTGGCCCCAGCCGGTGATGCGGCCATAGACCAGCTTCGGGTTGAGGCGCAGGCAATCGTCGGGCCCGAGGCCCAGCCGTTCGACGACGCCCGGCCGGAAGCCTTCGGTGACCGCGTCCGCCTTGGCGATCATCGCCTTGACCGCCGAGAGTGCGCGCGGGTTCTTGAGATCCATGAAGACCGTGCGGCGGCCGCGATGGAGCAGTTGGTGGCGTGCCTCGAGTCCTTTGACACTCCTCGCCGCGTTCGGCTGACGGGCGATGCGCAGCACATCGGCACCCATCTCGGAGAAGAGCATGGACGCGAACGGGCCGGGGCCGATCCCCCCGAGCTCGACGATTCGGACGCCGGCCAATGGTCCCATTCCTGTCTCCGCTGACGCTGCGATCCATTCCATGGTCCGGAACGGATCGGCACATATCTGTACACAGTCCCGATGGGCTGTCACATGATCTTTCTCTAATAAGAAGTGTTTTGCGTATATACGCATCAAGATCGGAGGACCGAAGGGCGAGATGACCGTCAGGACCGCAGATCGCACGCTCGACATCTTCGAGAGCTTCGCGCGCCGACAGCAACCGATCACGGTCTCGGAGCTCGCGCGCGAGCTGTCGCTGCCGACCTCGACCTGCTTCGGTCTGGTGAAGACGCTGGTCGATCGCGGTTTCCTGTACTATCTGCGCCCGCGCGGTCCGTTCTATCCGACGCGGCGGCTGGGCCACGTGGCCGAGGCGATCGGCCAGCATGACCCGATCGCCCAGAACGTCCGCCCGCTGCTCGAAGCCTTGCGCGATACGACCGGCGAGACGGTGATCCTCGGCAAGCTGCAGGGGCTGGGCGTCGTCTACCTCGAGATCGTCGAGTCCAAGCAAGCCGTGCGCTACACCATGACCGTCGGCGCCGTGCGCGAACTGCACGCGTCGTCGATCGGCAAGGCGATCCTGGCGGCGATGGACTCAGAGCCGCGCGACCGTCTCCTGGCCAAACTCAGGTATCCGAAGATCACCCAGCATACGATTCGCAGCCGCGCCCAGTACGTGAGGAGCCTCGAGGAGGGCCGCAAGCGCGGCTACTGGACCAACGTCGGTGAAAGCTCGCCCGACGTGGTGGGCGTCGCGTTGTCGGTCTGCATCTTCGGCGACCTGTACGGCATCAATATCGTCGGCCCACAGTCACGCTTCGAGCGGCATCTCAAGCCGTACGTCGAGGCCTTGCAGGCAACGGTCCGCAAGGTCGGCTCTGTCCAGACGTCGCTCTACGACAACTAGCAAGAAGGGAAGCGTGCGTAATGACCCGTGCTGTGTTCTTTTGGCTGAGAATGGCCGTGCTGGTCACCGTGATGGGAGTGGGTGGCGGCGCCTACGCGCAGAAGCCTGGCGGCACGCTGCGGGTGCTGCTGCCGGACACGCCGCCCAGCCCTTCGCCGCTCGAGGAGATCACCGTCTCGGTCGCAGTGCCGATGATGGGCGTATTCAACAACCTGGTGATCTACGACCAGTCGGTGGCGCGCAACACCTTCGACAGCATCCGGCCCGAACTGGCGACCGACTGGACGGTCAGCGAGGACGGCCGGGAGGTGCGCTTCAATTTGCGTAGGGGCGTCAAATGGCACGACGGCAAGCCCTTCACCGCGGCCGACGTGCGCTGCACCTTCGACCTGCTGATGGAGAAGGGCGAGGCCAAGCTGCGGCGTAATCCGCGCGGCGTCTGGTACAAGAACGTGCAGGAGGTCACCGCCGACAACGACTTCCAGGTGACCTTCCATCTCAAGCAGCCGCAGCCGTCGCTCATGGCCTTCCTGGCGGCCGGCTGGTCGGCAATCTATCCGTGTCATGTCTCGCCGGCGCAGATGCGGCGCCATCCGATCGGCACCGGCCCATTCAAGTTCGTCGAGCTCAAGAGCAACGAGCGCTTGCGCGTCGAGAAGAACCCCGATTACTGGAAGCCCGGCCGGCCCTATCTAGACGCCATCGAGTACACGATCGTCCCCAACCGGGCGACGCGCATGCTGGCCTTCACCGCCGACCGCGCGGACATGGCGTTCCCGACTGACATCACCGTGCCCCTGCTGAAGGACGTCAAGGCGCAGGTGCCGATGGCACAATGCACGCTGCGGCCGCTGGGCGTGACCTACAACCTGATCATCAACCGCGAGTCGGCGCCGTTCGACGATGCGCGGGCGCGCACCGCGCTGGCGCTGACGCTCGACCGCAAGTCCTTCGTCGACATCACCAGCCAGGGCCAGGACCTGATCGGCGGTTCGATGCTGCCGCAGCCGGCCGGAGTCTGGGGCATCGGTCCCGATGTCCTGAAGGACCTGCCTGGCTATGGCGGCGACGTCGAGGCCGCGCGCGAGAAAGCGCGTGCCTTTATGCGCGAGCTGGGCTACGGGCCCGACAAACACCTGAAGATCAAGGTCAGCACGCGCAACGACGCCTCCTATCGCGACCTGGCGGTGATCCTGATCGACCAGCTGAAGCCCATCTACATCGACGGCGAGCTTGAGCCGATCGAAAGCGCGGTCTACTTCAACCGCATGTACCAGAAGAAATACGTGCTGGCCGTCAATGCCACCGGCAGCTCGCTCGACGATCCCGACCAGCATTTTGCCGAGAACTACGGCTGCGGCTCGCCACGCAATTTCAATGGTTACTGCGATCCCAAGCTCACGGAGATGATCGCCGCGCAGTCCCGGGAGCGCGACGTAGAGAAGCGCCACGCCCTGGTGCGCGACATCGAGCGCAAGCTGGCAGGGGACGTCATCCGCCCGATCTTCTCGCACACGGTCGCCGCCGCCTGCCAGCAGTCGCGGGTCCACGGCCTGACGATCATGGCTAATAGTATTTACAACGGCTGGCGGTTCGAGGACGTTTGGCTGGACCACTAACTGCTGCCCGCCCAAGGGGCACGAATGCTATGGTCGGCCCTTCCGCCGTCGAGGCGATTGAAAGGCCGATCATGAGTTCCGCATCGCTTGTCGAACGCCGAGACCGCGCTTTGGGGGCCGGCTCGCCGCTCTTCTACAACACGCCCTTGCACATCGTGCGGGGCGAGGGCGTGTACGTGTTCGACGCCGACGGCCGGCGCTACCTCGACATGTACAACAACGTGCCCTGCGTCGGTCACGGCAACCCCGTTGTCGTCGAGGCGATGGCCAGGCAGCAGGCGACGCTCAACGTCCACAGCCGCTACCTGCACGA